>QHUF01000012.1 GCA_003221075.1 Gemmatimonadota bacterium | reverse complement strand
TCTCACTCGACCGTCACGCTCTTGGCCAGATTGCGCGGTTGATCGACGTTACAGCCTCTACGCACCGCGATATAGTAGGCCAGCAATTGCAGCGGCACGACACTCAACACCGGCGTGAGCAGATCGAGAGTCTCGGGAATCTCGATGCGGTGGTCGGCGAGCTTATCCAGCGCCGTGTCGCCTTCGGTCACGATCGCGATCACCCGGCCGCCGCGGGCCTTCACCTCTTCGATGTTGCTGACGACCTTCTGATGCACGCCGTCCTTCGGCGCGATGAACACGACCGGCATGAGATCATCGATCAGCGCGATCGGCCCGTGCTTCATCTCTGCCGCCGGATACCCCTCGGCGTGGATATAGCTGATTTCCTTGAGCTTCAGGGCCCCTTCGAGCGCGACGGGGAAGTTGTAGCCGCGCCCCAGGTACAACACGTTTTGCGCGCGCACCAGCCGCTCCGCGATTTGCTCGACCTCCGGCGCCTTGGCGAGCACGCGAGCCACGAGATCCGGCAGCTTCGCGAGCGCGCGCACCACTTCCCGGCCCTGCAGGATCGACAGCGCCCGCAGCCGCCCCATCTTCAAGGTCAGCAGCGCCAACGCCACGATCTGGCTCGTGAACGCCTTGGTGCTCGCCACGCCGATCTCGGGGCCGGCGTGCAGGTAAATGCCGCCGTCCACTTCGCGCGCGATCGTGCTGCCCACGACGTTGACCAGTCCCAGCGTCCGGGCACCGCGCCGCTTGGCCTCGCGCAACGCGGCCAGCGTGTCGGCGGTCTCGCCGGACTGGGAAATCCCGATTACGAGCGTGCGTTCGTCGACGATCGGATTGCGATAGCGAAACTCCGAGGCGTACTCGACTTCTGTCGGAATGCGCGCCAGCTCCTCCATCATGTATTCGCCGATCAACGCCGAATGCCACGACGTGCCGCAGGCCGTGATCACGATGCGCTGCACTTTGAGCAGCTCTTCGTTGCTGATGTTCAAGCCGCCCAAGCGAACCGTGCCTTCTTCCTCGAGGAGACGGCCGCGGAGCGAATTCTGCACGCTCTCCGGCTGCTCCATGATCTCCTTGAGCATGAAGTGCGCGTACCCACCGCGCTCGATCGTCGCGAGATCCCACTCCACGTGCGTGACCGGCTTTTCCTTCTCGGCGGCGGCGAGATCCATGATGCGGTAATCGGTGGGCTTGACCTCGGCGATGTCGCCGTCGTCGAGATAGACGACCGAACGGGTATGGGCGAGCACCGCCGACGCGTCCGAGGCGACGAAGTTTTCTCCATTCCCGATCGCCACGAGCAGCGGCGATCCGCGTCGCGCGGCCACGATCGTATCGGGCTCCCGGCTCGAGATCACGGCGATACCATAGGTGCCCTCGACCTGGCGCAGCGCGTTCGCCGTCGCATCGACGAGCGGCGTGCCCTTGGTGTGCGTTTCTTCGATCAGATGCGACAAGACCTCGGTGTCGGTCTGCGAGCGGAACACATGCCCGCGCTTCGTCAGCGCCTGGCGCAGGGCGCCTGCGTTTTCGATGATGCCGTTGTGGACCAGGGCGAGCGTGCCGCCGCAATCGGCATGGGGATGGGCGTTGACGGTGTTCGGTGCGCCATGCGTCGCCCAGCGGGTGTGCGCGATCGCGGTCGTGCCTTCGGGCAGCTGGCTGCCGAGCTCGCGCTCCAGCACGGCGATCTTTCCGGGTGCGCGAAAGATCTCGAGCCCGCCGTTGACGACAGCCAGACCTGCGGAGTCATACCCGCGATACTCGAGACGTTTCAGACCCTCGAGTACGACGGGCGCCGCCGTCCGCTTGCCGGTGTACCCTACGATGCCGCACATAACCGCCGCCCTTCTTCTATTAACCGTTCTGCGTCCGCGCGCGACGGCGCTTCCGCGATGAGTCGAATGATCGGCTCGGTGCCCGAGGGCCGCACGTGCAGCCAGCGATCCGGCCATGCGAGCCGTAACCCGTCCTGCGTATCCACTGCGGCTTCGGGAAACCCGCGCCGCAAACCATCATACACCGGCTCGAGACGGGGGCCCCGCGGCACTTTCGCTTTGACGATCGTGTACTGCGGCGCGCTCGCAACGAGCTCGCTTACCGTCACGCGCTCGCGCGCAAGCAGCGACAACACGAGCGCGAGAGCCACCGGCGCATCGCGACCGACATGCAGCGCCGGATACATCACTCCACCATTCCCTTCGCCGCCGATCGCCGCTTTCAGCGCGATGATCTTTCTCGCGACATGCACTTCTCCGACGGGTGCCCGAACCACGCGTGCACCGAACTCTCGCGCTGCGTCTTCCACCACCAGCGATGTCGACAAATTGCAGACGACGGTCTGACGGCCGGACGGCCGGACGGCCCTGATGGCAAATGCGAGCGTATAGTCCTCGCCGATCGGTCGTCCCTTCTCGTCCACAATCGCGAGCCGATCGACGTCGGGATCGACCGCGATCCCGATGTCCGCCTTCTTCCGTCGCACCAGCGCGCCGAGGGCTTTCAGGTTTTCGGGCACCGGCTCCGGGGGCCGGGGAAACAGTCCGTCGGTTTCCAGATTGATCGCGGTGACGCGGCAGCCCAACCGCTCGAGCAGCTCCGGCATCAGCGCACCGCCCGCGCCACGCACCGTATCGAGCGCGACGCGGAAGGGCCGGCGCCGGATCGCCCGAACATCCACGCCCCGAAGCGCGAGCACGGCGGCGAGATGTCGGGCAATCGCGTCCGGATCTGACGTCACATCGCCGATCGCGGTGACCTGGGCTCGCGGTAGGGAATCCGCCGCCGCCAGCTCCCGGACGCGGGTGCCCGATCCGGTATCAAGAAAGATGCCATCGGGGCCGACGAACTTGAGCGCGTTCCATTCGATGGGATTGTGGCTGGCGGTGACGATGATGCCGCCGGCGGCCCGATGATGCTCGACCGCGAGTTGTACCGAGGGAGTCGCTACCAGGCCCACGTCTATTACATGACATCCGACCGATTGAAGGCCAGCAATTGCAGCACTGGTGAACATCGGACCCGAAGTTCGGGCGTCGCGTCCGATGACGATCGACACGGGCCGTCGGGCCGTCCGGCCGTCAGGCCGGCCGTCTTTCGCCCACGTGCCAAACGCCGCCGCCCACCGAGCGACGATTTCGGGAGTCAGGTCTGTACCAACCAAACCCCGAACTCCCGACACACTCACCATTAGAGTGTCGGACATCGGACCATCAATGTAATGAGTGAATCAGGCGCGACGAGCTTCCATAGCGCGACTCGGGAGGCGCAACGGTTGTAGCTGGGGCGTCGGAATGGGCAGCGACGCGCCCTCGGCGAACGCGCGCAGGAACGCCTTGACGATCTCGGCGTCGAACTGCACGCCCTTCCCCTCCTCGAGCTCCCGCAGGGCGTGTTTCACCGACAGCGATGGGCGGTAGGGCCGGACGCTCGTCATCGCGTCGAACGCGTCGGCGACGCTCACGAGGCGCGCCTCGAACGGAATCTGATCCCCTTTCAGGCTGTCGGGGAAGCCGGTGCCGTCCAGCCGCTCGTGATGCGAGCGTACGATCGACAGGGCCCCGGGCGCGTCACGCATCAGCGGGCCCAGAATGCGCGCTCCGATCACTGTATGCTCCATGATGTGGCGGTACTCGGCGTCCGACAGCTTGCCGGCCTTGTGCAGGACTGCCTCACTCACGCCGATCTTCCCGACGTCGTGCAGCTCGGCGCCGAGCGCGATGGTATCGATCAGGTCTTTATCGAGATCAAGGGCGCGGGCGATTTCGACGGAGTAATTGGCGACGCGCATCGAGTGCCCGCGGGTATACGCGTCCTTCGCTTCGAGCGCAAAGACGAGTGCGTGCACGCCCTCGAGAAACAGCTCCTCGATGCGCCGTGCCTGTGCCTCGACCCGTTCCTCGAGACCCGCCTGATAGTTGCGGTTTTCGATGATGAGTCGCCGTTTGTCGAGCGCCTGCGACACGCGGGCCCGCACTTCGTCGAGATGAAACGGTTTGGCGACGTAATCGAGCGCGCCCATTTGCAGGCAGGCGACGGCGCTCTCCACTTCGGCCACGGCCGTCACGACGATGACGGCGGTTCCCGGCCAGCGCGTGACGATCTCACGCAGCAGCGTGACGCCGTCCATTTCGGGCATCCGCAAGTCGGAAATGACGAGCGGCACCGCGCCCTTCTCCAGCTCCTGCAACGCCTCGACGCCGGAGCCGGCTTCGGCGCACGCGAAGCCTTCGCCCTCGAGCAGCCGCACGAGCACCCGGCGCAACCGCGGCTCGTCGTCGACCACAAGGCAGCGCATTCCGGAGAAGGGTGGCATCGCCGCCCAAAGTAAAGGTCGCTTGCCCCATGGGGAAGCGGCCCTTACGTTCCGGCCATGACGCGAGTCGCCGAACGTGACCTATCACACCGTATTGCGACACGCGCCGTGCACGCCGGTTACCTGGGGGATCCCCTCAGTGGGGCCGTCATGACCCCGATCTACCAGACCTCCACCTACATCCAGGAGGGACTGGGTCGCAACAAAGGGTACGAGTACGCCCGCACGCGCAACCCGACGCGCGAGGCACTCGAGCGCAACGTTGCCGCGCTCGAAGGCGGTGTCCACGGGTTTGCGTTCGGGTCCGGGTTAGCGGCGCTCGATGCGGTAATGAAGTTGTTGTCGGCGGGCGATCACGTCGTGAGCGGCGAGAACGTGTACGGCGGCTCACACCGCCAGATGACCCACATCTGGTCGCGCATGGGTCTCACGTTCACGTTCGTGGACGGGGGCGATGCACAGGCGGTGGCGGCCGCCGTCACGCCGAACACCAAGATCGTCTACGCCGAGACGCCCACGAATCCGATGATGCGACTGTGCGATCTCAAGGCGACCGGCGAGATCGCGCGCAAAGCCAAGGCGTTGTTCGTCGTCGACAACACGTTCGCGACCCCCTACTTCCAGCAGCCCCTGCAGTTCGGCGCCGATATCGTTCTCCATTCGACGACGAAGTACCTGAACGGCCACTCCGACATGGTCGGCGGCATGCTGGTCGCGACCCGGGACGACGTCGCCGAGCGCCTCGGATTCATTCAGAACTCGTCCGGCGCCGTGCCGGGGCCGTTCGACTGCTGGCTGGCGCTGCGCGGCACCAAGACGCTGGCGCTGCGGATGCGCCAACACGACGCGAATGGCCGGCGCGTCGCGGAATGGCTGGAGAAGCATCCCCGAATCCAGCGCGTGTACTATCCGGGACTGCGCTCGCATCCGCAGCACGAGCTCGCCGCGCGTCAGATGAAGGGATTCGGCGGGATGCTGAGCATCGAGCTGGGCGACACCGCCTTCGCGCGCCGCTTCGTGGAGCGGACCAAGATCTTTGCGCTCGCCGAATCGCTGGGCGGCGTAGAGAGCCTGATCGGCCATCCGGCGTCGATGACACATGCCAGCGTGCCGCCGGAGATGCGGCGTCGCATGGGACTCACCGACAGTCTGGTCCGGCTGTCGGTCGGGATCGAGGATGTGGAGGACCTGATCGGTGATTTGGATCAGGCACTAGCTGATGATTGACGAGGGCAAGGGTGCGTGATTCGGGTAGGGGCGCAGCATGCTGCGCCCCTACAAAAACCACGGCGCCCGGCCACGAAACATGCGATTCCCCAGCCCGTACGTGAGGGAATCCATTCGCAGGAGAGAGGCATGACCGAACCGACGAACAGCCTTCCCGCGGCGCGGCCGCGGAAAGTGTTGACCCAAATCGCTCCCGTGTCCTGGGAGCATCCGGCCGATCGGGCGGCGCTGCAGTCGCTGCGCTCCATTCCCGGTTTCGACCAGGTGGTGAAGAAGATCTACGGATTCATCGGCGAGCGCGGCATCCGCCTGCTGTTCCAGGCAGACGCCGTGCGCGTCGGGCCGAGACAATTCCCCCGCCTCAACGAGCTGTATACCGACGTGCTGACGACGATGGATGTGGAGCCGCGGCCCGACCTGTTCGTATCCCAGACGCCGTTCGTCAACGCGGGCGCCTACGGGATGGACCGGCCGTTCATCGTGATCAATTCGGGCGCGCTCAAGCTGCTCGATGACGACGAGATGCGGACGCTCCTGGGGCACGAGCTGGGCCACGTGATGAGCGGGCACGCGCTGTATGTCACGATTCTGATCCTGATTCTCAATTTCAGTTTTTCGACCCTGCCGTTCCTGGCGGGCATCGCCCTGCTACCCATCCGGATCGCCCTGCTCGAGTGGTTCCGCAAGAGCGAGCTCTCGTCCGATCGCGCGGGTCTCCTGGCGGTCCAGGATCCCCACGCCGCGATGCGCATGCATCTCAAGATGGCCGGCGGCGGCGATATGAAGCAGATGAGCCTCGATGAGTTCCTCGTGCAGGCCAAGGACTACGAGGAATCGGGGGGTGCGCTCGACCGGATCTTCCAGATCCTCAACACCCTCGACCGGACGCATCCGTTCAGCACTCTGCGTGCCGCCGAGCTGCAGCGCTGGATCGAAGCCGGCCATTACGAGCGCATCCTGAACGGCGAGTACACGCGCCGCGGCCCCGACGCGGACAACCGGCCGATCGACAAGGACATCGATGAGGCCCGCGAGCACTATATGAAAGAAGCAAAAGCCGTCGTGAACGACGTGGTGGACTCCGCCAAGCGAGCTGCCCAGGCGTTTACGGACGCATTCAAGAAGAGGTGAAAGTACTGGTCGTCGGAGGCGGCGGCCGCGAACATGCCCTCTGCTGGGCACTGCGTCGCGACGCCGCCTCTGCCTTTTCCGATGACCTGACGCTGTTCGCGGCACCGGGCAATGCCGGCACCGGCGCGCTCGCCACCGACCTCCCCAGCCCCGCTACCGCCGTCGATCACCTCGTCGCGGCCGTCCTGCGGCACGACATCGACGTGACGATCATCGGTCCGGAGGCCCCACTTGCCGCGGGACTCGCCGATCGGCTGCGCGACGCCGGCCGCGCGGCGTTCGGACCGTCGGCGGCGGCCGCACAGCTCGAGTCGTCCAAAGCGTACGCCAAAGAAGTCATGCGACGCGCGGGCGTCCCCACTGCGGCGAGCGCCACGTTCGTCGACGAGACGCCAGCGCTCGACTACATCGGCGCCCACGCCGAGCCGCTGGTGGTGAAGGCGTCGGGGCTCGCGGCCGGCAAGGGGGCAGTAGTGTGTAAGAGGCGGGCGGACGCTGTCGCGGTCGCCCGCGCGATGCTGGCAGGCTCCCTCGGCGACGCCGCCATAAGCGGCTGGGTGAGGGCGACACCGGGCCGAACACCGGCGGAATGGGCGCCTACTGTCCCGTCGGGATCGCGACCGAGGCGCTGCTGGCGCGCGCGCGCACGGAGGTGTTCGAGCCCGTCCTACGCGAGGTGGCGGCGCAAGGCTCTCCCTATGAGGGCGTCCTCTACGCCGGACTGATGATTCTGCCGGACGGCACGCCGTCGGTGCTCGAATTCAACGCGCGCTTCGGCGATCCGGAGACGCAGGTGCTGCTCCCAGCGCTGTTGCCGGGATTCAGCGAGCATCTCGTGGCGATCGCGCAGCGGCGCTGGAATCCGGTGGTCACACAGCAGGTCTTGACGATCGAGCGGGCCGCGGTGACCACCGTCCTGGCCGCGCGGGGCTACCCAGACAATCCGGAAAAGGGGGCGGCGATCAGGCTGCCGGAACCGGCAGAACTGGGCGACGATGTCATCGTCTTTCACGCGGGCACGTACCGCGACAACGAGGGGAGACTGCGGACGTCCGGCGGCCGCGTGCTGAACGTGACCGGTCTCGGTCCGACCGTGGCTGTCGCCGCGCAGGCAAGCCGTCGCGCCGCCGAGCGCATCTCCTTCGAGGGCATGACCTGGCGCCGCGACATCGCCTGGCGTGAGATCCAGCGTGCCGGAGCTGCCTGAAGTCGAGACGATCGTCCGCGAGATCGCGCCCCGCTTGGAGGGGTGTCGAATCGCAGAGGTACAGCTCAAGAAAACCGACGTCCTCCGGGAGGTCTCCAAGCGGCGCCTGATCAGCATGCTGCGCGGCAATACGGTCGAGCAGGTGTACCGTCGCGCCAAGCATGCCGTGTTTCGCCTGTCGTCCGGCGACCGGATGATCATCCAGCCGCGCATGACGGGATCGGTGATCGTGTACGACCGGCGCTTGACCCCGGATGAACTGAAATACGCGGTCTTGATCTGCACGCTCAGCGACGGGCGCAAATTTGTCTACCGCGATGTGCGGCGCCTGGGCACGATCTGGCTCCTCGACGAAGAAGGGTGGATCGCCTACACCGGCCGGATCGGCCCCGAGCCGCTCGAGGAGACGTTCACGCCATTCGTGTTCGCACAACGGCTGAAGGGTACTCGGACGGCGGTCAAGAAGGCGATCATGGACCAGCGCCGGCTGGCCGGCGTGGGAAACATCTACGCGAACGAAGCACTGTTCGACGCCAGACTCAATCCAGCCAAGTCAACCGACAAGCTGTCGCTCGAGGAGTTCGCCCGGCTCCACGCGGCGATCGTCGATGTGCTGCAGCGGGCACTCGCGTCCTCAGGCACGACGCTGCGCGATTATCGCACCGGCACCGGCGAGCGCGGCCGGTTTCAGTTCGAGCTACGGGTGTACGGCCGCGGCGGCGAGAAATGCCGGAACTGCGGCAGGAAGTTGGTCATGACGCACAAAATCGATCTGCGGCAGACGGTGTTTTGTGGGAGATGCCAGAGATGATAAAGCGACGCTAGGACAAGGCGACGCTAGGGAAAAGCAACGCTAGGATGAGGCGATCACCCTACCCTAGCGTCGTATTAGCCTAGCGTCGCAGCACCAGGTTCAATCCACAAACGCCCACAGCAAGTCCCGGCTCTTCCGGTCCAGCAGCTCCGGCCTGCCGAGGTGATACAAGTCCCCCGCCAGATCCCGGATTAGCAGCCCGCCATGCGGCAGTGTGCGCGGCCAATCATCGAGCCGCGTCTGGAACGTGCGAGCACCCTGCCGGGTCTCGACCCGCCACCGGCGGATCTCGACTTCCTCGTCGATCTCCAGCACACGCGTCACCTCGAACACGAACCCCGCCACCTCGAGCGCCAGCTCCAGCGCCGCGCGCGAGCGTGGATCGAGCTCGACGGGATCTCGCACGAGCGCGAACTCTTCTTCATCCGCATCGCGCAGCGACAGATGCTGTGCAGGCTCCGACCAGGGGAAACAGCGCCGCACCGACACAGCGCGCTCCTCGTCTCCCCGCATGGCCCACAGCGAGCCGTCGGCCCGCCACTCGAGCGTCAGCGCTCGAGTGACGGTCGCCGAGTTGCCAAAAGTCAGCGTCATGGGACCTCCTTTCATTGCAGCTGCAGCTGCAGCTCGTACAAGTGCCGATACTTCCCCTCTGCCTTCGCAAGCAGCTCGGCGTGCGTTCCGTGCTCGACGAGCCGTCCATCCTCGATCACGAATAGGCGCGACGCCTTGCGAAGTGTCGACAGCCGGTGCGCAATCGCGAACACCGTCCGCCCCGCCACCAACCGCTCGAGCGCCTCCTGGATCTCCCGCTCGGTTTCGGTATCGACGCTGCTCGTCGCCTCGTCCAGAATGAGGATGCGGGGATCGTGCAGGATCGCCCGCGCGATCGACACGCGCTGGCGCTCACCGCCCGACAGCGTGTGCCCCCGCTCGCCCACCACAGTGTCGTACCCATGCTGCAGCTTGGTGATGAAGTCGTGCGCGTTCGCCGCCTGCGCCGCGGCCACCACCCGATCGAGCGGCGCCTCCGGCAACCCGTAGCGGATGTTCTCCACCACCGTGCCGTGAAACAGGTACGGATCCTGGAGCACCATGCCGATCTGGCGGCGGTAGTGCCCCGTATCGAGCCGCCGGAGATCGACGCCGTCGACGCGAATCGCGCCCCCGCTCACGTCGTAGAAGCGCGCGATCAGGTTCACGATCGTCGTCTTCCCGCCACCCGAAGGGCCAACGAGCCCGATCAGCTCGCCGGGCGTCACATCGAAACTCACGCCCCGCAGCACTTGCCGGACGCCGTCGTAGCCGAACGTCACGTGCTCGAACGTGACCCGCCCGTGCACCGGCTCGAGCCGCACCGGCTCCGCCGCATCGCGGATCTCCGGCTCGGTGTCGAGCACCTCGAACACGCGGTGCGCCGACGTCGTCGCCCGGTTGATCGTGCGCGCCATCTGCCCGATCACGTCGATCGGCGCCAGGAACATCGTCGTGTAGAGCAGGAACGAGACGAACGTTCCCACCGGCAGATGCGCTCCCGTACCCAACAGCCGTGGCACCGCGAATATCCAGACCGTAATCGTCATCGCGTGCACGCCAAGGACGAGCAGTGGCCAGAACGTGGTCCACGACGCGTGAATCCGGTTGAACTCCGCCGTCACGTCCTGGTTGCGCTCGCCGAAGCGCACGATTTCCCTATCCTCCTGGTTGAACGCCTTCACCACCCGAATTCCGGGGATGGTGTCCGACAGCACGTCCGTCACGCGCGACCACTTCCGCCACGCCCGAATGAACAACCGGCTGATGTTCTCGCCGTGCCGATAGATCACCCAGCAGAACAGCGGCACCGGCAAGGTCATCACCAGACCGAGCCTCCAGTCGAGCGAGAGTAGTACCGTTCCCAGTCCCAGCAGCTGCACCAGCGAGAGCGACACATCGACGATCCCAAACGCCAGGAACTCCCAGAGCCGGTCGGTATCGGCGGACACCCGCGTGATCAGGCTGCCGGTCCGCTTGCGCGAGAAGAACGACAGGCTGAGCCGCTGGATGTGCTCGTACAGTTGATCGCGCAGATCCCGGGCAACCCATTCGCCAAGAATCGCCATCAACCGCAAGCGGACATAGGCCGCGGCCTGCTTGACGAGGTACACCGCCGCCATTGCGGCCACGGCGAGCGCCGCAATCGTCCCCGCGCGCCCGAGCGACAACGTGCCCGCCTGCGCCGGGCGCACCACGCGGTCGATCAGATAGCCCGCGAGATACGGCGGAATCAGGCTGACCAGCGTGATGACCGTCGCGGCTGCCATGCCGAGCGTGAGGTCGCGCCGATAGGGCTTCAGATAGCCCAGCAAGCGCCGGATCACGGCGGTCTGCCGGCCCGACACGAGTGCCTGCGCGTCGCGAATCGGCCGTGCCACGCTTTCGGCATACAGCCGGTCCGCTTCGCCGTCGGCCAGTTCACGCGGGTGCCCGTTGACCTGCTCCTCGAGCACGAAGCGGATGTTCTCGAACGCCCGGCGCTGCCGGTGCGTGTAGCGCAACAGCACCAGCGCCGGCTCGCCCGATGCGCCGAGGATGGTCAAAGTGTTGGCCGACAGTCCTGGCGCTTCCCTGATCGCCTCGATGCGTGACCGTTCGACGCTCCGCACGTGCCAGCCGCTGCTTTCGCGCCGCGCGACGGCGAGGTGACGTGGGCCGAGTGCCAACCACGCCTCGGTCAGGCGCAGGCTCTGGTCGAGATCGGCGAGCGCGTACAACTGGACGGGCGCGCCATGCCAGGCGTGCTCGATCAGCCGGCGCAGCTCCGGAGGGAGCCGCGTCGGCTGGGCGGTGTAGCGCTCGATGATGTGGTCGTCGAGTTGTTGCTGCGTGCTCATGTCCGTGATCCTCGAATCAGGGGTAACAGAACGGCCTCCCAGGTCCCATGAAGCACCCGGAAGGCCGGATCACGGCACAGATACGATCCGATCGACTTCTAGGGTGCTCCTCCACCTCCACCGGCGCCGGCGATGCCAGACGCAATACGCCCACGCACGTCGACAAACGGCGCGACCAGGCACGAGGCCGGGCCCACCCAGAGGCGACGCAGCATTGGCGTGACGGTGGATTGACGAATCATTTCAGTCCGAAACCCTTTCGCATGTGATTCGGGGAGCCACTGCGGTCAAACTAAGACGACGTACGTGACCGGTCAAGCCGAGGATTCACCTCTGTCTACGTACATTGCTCCAATGCGCAGTCGCACTCGCTTTCCATCTCGGTTCTCTTTCTCGCCGACAGCACGACGAAGACCTACGGTCCGATCCAAGTTCTGGTGCATTGAACTCGCGCTAGCGATCGCCGCCACGCCGGCGGCGGCCCAGCACGAAGGCCACATGGGGGGTGCCGTCTATCCGCCATTTGGCTCGGGGACCTCGTGGCTGCCGGCCGTGGCGCCGATGCGCGGCTTTCATTTCCAGGCATCCGACTGGAGTGTGATGGTTCACGGCAGCGTCTTCGGGCAGTTCATCCAGGAATTTGGGCCGCGGGGCAACTACCAACTGGGCAGTATCAACTGGGTCATGGGGGACGCGTCCCGGCCACTCGCGGGAGGAGCGTTCCACGGCCGCATGATGGCGAGCGCCGAATACTTCACCGTCACGCGGGCCGGCTATCCGCAATTGTTGCAGGTGGCGCAACCCTACCGTGGCGGTACGCTGACCGATCGCATGCATCCGCACGAGCTATTCAGCGAAGTTGCCGTCATGTACGATCGCCCGATTGGAACCGGCTGGCGCTGGTCGGTCTATCTCGCGGCGGTCGGCGAGCCGGCACTCGGGCCCGTCGCGTACCTGCACCGTCCGTCCGCCGCGAACGACCCTACGGTCCCGCTCGGCCATCACACCCAAGACGTCACGCACGAGAGCTTTGGCGTCGCGACACTGGGCGTGTTCACGCGTAAGGTTCATCTCGAGGCGTCGGTGTTCAACGGGGCGCATCCGAACGAGGTGCGGACGAACTTCGACTATGCGGGCGCGCGGTTCAACTCGTTCGCCGCTCGTGTCACCGTGAATCCGAACGAGCGCTGGAGTGTCGCTGCTTCCGCTGCCTACATCGACCCGCGCGAGCACGAGCCGCTGCACCGCCTGGAGCTCTCGGCGCTGCACGTGGCGGGAGGCTGGTCCACCTCGTTCGTCTGGGCCGCGAACGTTCCCACGGATACGCGTCGCGTCCTGAACACCGCGCTGATCGAGACCAACATCGAGCTCGACGCTCGGAACGCGATATTCGGCCGCGCGGAATACGTGACCCGCACGGCCGAAGAACTCGCATTGGTCGGTTCGATCAGCTCGGAGATCGAGGTGGGCTCGCTCTCCGTGGGTTACGTCAGGCGCGTCGGCAGGGTACGCGAGGTCGGCGCGTGGCTCGGCGCGCGTGGGCACGTGGACATCGTGCCCGAGCAGCTGCGGCTGTTCTATGGAAGCCGCACGCCGGCCGGGGTCCTCGTGTACCTCGGGGTCCGGCCCTAGGGGACCCCAGCGAGAAATCACCCCCGAATCGGCCGTCCCGCAGCAAAATCGAAGAGCGTGACCCCGCGCAGGCGATAGAGCGCCGTCCAGTATCCGCGCAGCCCCCGGACGTATTCGACCAGCGCCTGGTCCTTCTCGGCCTGCGCGATGTACAGGTTGTCGATCGTAATACGGCCGATCACGTAGCGATTGTACGCCACCTCAAACCGCTTGGCGGCGACGCTGTCCGCCTTCGCCACGAGCAGCGCGGTGCGGCGCGCCTGTGCGAGTGCGAGCGCGGCGAACCGAGCGTCGTGCCCAACCTGGGCGAGCGTCGCGTCCGAGAGGTTGGTGACCCGCTCGCGATCGGCCTCGGCCGCCCGTACTCCTTCGTGATGCGCGCCCCACTGCCACAGCGGAACCTGTACCGACAGCGTGAACCGCCGCGCCTCGAGCAGGTTCTGATAGGCGAGGCTCGCCTCCGGCGCGGTGGCGTTGAATCCGTAACTGGCCTGGACCGTGGCACCGGCGCCCGAACGAAGCCGCGCCTCGGCGACGCTCCGTCGGGCCTGGACGTCATCGAGGGCGACGGCCGTCACCGCGGCCCGATTCTTCAAAGCTTCGGCCACGGCCCGAGCCGTGTCGGCCTC
>QHUF01000011.1 GCA_003221075.1 Gemmatimonadota bacterium | reverse complement strand
TACAACGCGAAGATCGAATTCGGCACCGTCAACGGACCCATGGACGTGGGCTTTCCGCTGACCGTGACAATCAGCGGACGCGTCAAAGACCGAATCAACACCACGCTGGGCAACGGCGGGCCGCCGATTCGCGTGGTCACGACGAACGGGCCTATGACGGTGAGGAGAAACAGGTAATCGAGGTTGGTGGAGGTTGGTGGAGGTTTTCAAGGTGTTCAGCACCTCCACAACCTCCACCAACCTTGACATCATTTTCCAATATCTTCATCCCACAACTCGGGATGATCTCGAATAAACCCCGTGATCATCGTAATGCACCGCGCATCCTGACGCACCTCGAGTGACACGCCGCGGCTCTGCAGCAGCTCCTCCTCGCCTTTAAACGTATTGTTCTCCCCGATGATCACGCGCCGAATCCCGTAGAGCAGAATCGCGCCGCTGCACATCGCGCACGGCGACAGTGTGGTGTAGAGCGTCGCCTCGCGATACACCGACGCCGGTTGGCGGCCCGCGTTCTCGAGCGCGTCCATCTCGCCGTGCAGTACGGCGCTTCCTTTCTGAACCCTGCGATTGTGGCCGCGACCGATGATCTTGCCCTGCGACACGATCACGGATCCGATCGGGATGCCGCCTTCACGGAGGCCCTGCTCCGCTTCCGCAATCGCCGCGACGAGGAATGGATCTGTGCTCATCGCGTACTGGCGCGCATCGCGTCGTACTCGAACACGTTGGGACCGCGCGGCGCTTCACGCGCGATCGCGACCATCGCTCGCGCGACCGTGGCGGCGTGAATGGGGCGATAGCGCCGCAGCCTGCCGAAGAGGAGCGCCGGCAACACCGGTGCGCCGAGCATCGCGATCCGTTCGCCGAGCCGAAACTCGGGGCGCTCGCCGAGCAGCAGAGAGGGGCGGAAGATCTGGATGCCCCGGTAGGGAAGCGCTCGGATCGCCGCCTCCGTTTCGCCTTTGACTCGGCTGTAGAAGACGCGGGACTTGCGATCGGCACCGATGGCGCTGACGAGGAGAAACTGCGTGGCGCCCGCGCGCAGTCCGGCGCGCGCCAATCCTACCACGAACGCATGATCAACCAGGCGAAATGCCGGTTGTGACCCTGCCTGCTTGATGGTCGTGCCGAGGCAACAGAAGATGTCGTCGACGTGCGGCAAGTCGCTCGCGGTTTCGAGCGAGCCAAGGTCCGCGACGCGCTGCTCGAGCTTGGCGTGATGGTGCGAGGTGGTGCGGCGGCCTACGGTTACAACCCGCGACCAGTGCGCATCGGCGAGGAGCAGCTCGAGCACATGAGAACCAACCAGACCGGTCGCGCCGGCAAGCAATGCGGTTCGTCCCACGCGCAGGAAAGTAGTTATTATCTCGCCCGTGGGAATCTCCGATGCGTTGCAGAATCAACCGGTCGTTGCCGTGGGATTGCTGTTCGCCGCCGGCCTGGTGACGAGTCTCAATCCGTGCATCTACCCGATGATCCCCATCACCGCCGGAACACTTGCGGGCGTCAACGTCGAAGGACGCACGCGCCGGCGCACCATCGGCCTGACGCTCACCTACGTGTGCGGGCTCGCGCTCTTCTACGCGCTGGTCGGCATGATCGCCGGGATGACCGGATCGTTGTTCGGGACGATCGGCGCGAGCTTCTGGGCCCGGCTCGTCATCGGGAACCTGCTCCTCGTCTTCGCCCTCGCGATGCTCGAGGTGATTCCCGTGCGGCTGCCCCCGCGCCTTTCCGCCTGGGCGGGCAGCCTGGGCGGCGGCTCCTACCCGGCCGTATTTCTCCTGGGTGCGACGTCGGGTCTGGTCGCGGCGCCGTGTGGGGCACCGGCATTCGCCGCGGTGCTCACCTGGGTCGCGACGACGCACAGCGCCGTGCTCGGGTTTGTCTACCTCTTCGTGTTCTCGCTCGGCATGTCGGCGCTGCTGGTGGTAGTCGGGCTCTTCTCTGGGGCACTCGCGGCGCTGCCCCGAGCCGGCGCGTGGATGGCGTGGATCAAAAAGGCCGCGGGCGTGGTTCTACTGCTCATGGCTGAATACTATTTCGTGAAGGCGGGGCAGGTATGGTAAAGGCGTACGCCGTGCGCAGTGCGCTGGGCGCCGGAATGCTGTTCCTCTCGCCCGCGCTGTTACGAGGACAAGACGTCATCGGGATTCCCGTCGGCGAAACGCCTCCCGCTGTCACCCTGGAGAGCATGACTGGCGATTCTGTCGCGCTGTCGCGATGGATCGGCAAGAAGCCTGTCATCGTCGAATTCTGGGCGACGTGGTGCCCAATCTGCGCCGAGCTGTTGCCGAGAATGGAAGCGGCGCAAAAGAAGTTCGGTGATCGCGCGGAGTTTCTCGTCGTGGCGGTCGCGGTGAATCAGAGCAAGAACACCGTGCGTCGCCATCTCGAGCGGCATCCGATGCCGTTCACGTTCCTGTGGGATGGGAATGGCGCGGCGGTAAGAGCGTTCGACGCTCCCTCTACTTCATACATCGCGGTTCTGGATACCCAGGGGAAAGTCGTCTACACGGGCGTTGGTGCAGACCAAAACGTCGAAGCGGCGATTGAGGCAGCCCTTCGCCGCCCCATCGCCGCCCCTTCGCCGCCCCTTCGCCGCCCTTAACGCGCCGTTGTATCCGCAGGCACCAGTTTGTTAATGGCAGCTCCGAGTTCAGTGTAGCTCGTCGGATCGATTTCCCGGAACGGCGTCGCCCGATAGGCGATTCTCCCGTCCGGTCCTACCAGGAACAGATTGCGGTTGTCGAGCTTGTACTGGGCATTGTACGCCCCGTATGTCTTCCCGACCGCTGAGCCGGTATCACTCCCAAAGAGGACCGGGTAGTCCGCGTCCCGCGCCCAAGAGGCGAGTGCCGTGTCGACATCGGCGCTGATGGCGATGAGGACCACGTTGCGGCCGTTTCTGAAGACCTGTGCGTACTGATCACGGTACGCATTCATTTGGATCGTTCAGCCACGCGTTCGCGCTTTGAAGAAGAACGCGAGGACGACCGTCTTCCCCTTGTAGTTGCTGAGCCGTACCGGGTTTTTGAGCGTCCCGTAGCGCGTTGCGCCGGGGATCGCGAAGTCGGGCGCGACGACGCCGACCTCGAGCGCCGGCGGACCCGGTGGCGGTGCGGGAGGCGCCGCTGGCTGCTGCATCAACGCGGCAAGAACGAGTGTCATGACCACGACGATGTCCTTGTTGTGTGCGGGCAATAATCTACTTGTCCGGCGGGTTCCCCGCCTCCTCCCGCTATGCCACGCCTGCGACGTGGTACCGCGTTCTCAAGATCTCGACATGGTGCCGCTCATGTCCCGGTAGCATGAACGCGAGCGCGCGCACGCTCACCGGCTTGCCGCTCGCCGTGCCGCGGCGGCGCCACGCATCGGTGTCGAACGTGCGGAGTAGGGCGAGCGTCGCCGCCCGGGCGGTGCGCAGCTCGCCGACGAGATCGGCGAGCGAGCGGTCATCGAATTTGGCGACGGGGACGTAGGCGTTTTCGTCGAATCCCGGCAGCGGGGTCGTGTCGCCGCGCGCGATGCGCAGCGCGCGGTAGGCCATGATGCGCTCGATGTCGGCGAGATGCCCCACGACTTCCTTGATGCTCCACTTGCCGCGGTCGTAGCGATACATCGCGTCCGTCTCGGAGAGGCCGCGCAGCAGCGTGGCCGTGTCCTCGATTTGCGCCGCGCACGCGGTGACAGGATCGAGCTCGGGGACCCGCTTGATGTAACCGACGTAATGCGACGGAATCTCGTCGGGCTCGGGACGTCCCACGATGCGGGTGCTCACGGCGATTTCCCGTCGAGCTCCGTGAGCGCCATCGCTTTCACGGTTTTGCCTTCACCGGTCATAATGCGGCGGTGGTAATCCACCTGGCCAAGATGGTAGGCGAGATGCGTCGCGAAGTGCGCGAGAAAGGCGCCCGTAGAGGAGCTGACGCCGCCGACCTTTTCGGGAAACGGTTTGCGGAGGTCCTCTTCGCTGATCTTGCTCATGCCCACTTCCACCGCCGCAATCGCGTTGTCGATCTCGTGCAGCAGCTCGGCGCGCGGAATGTCGCGGCTGGCGAACTCTGCGTCGCGGTTCCGCACGTAGCCGTTCTTGCCGAGCACGTTGCCGAGGAAGTACTGGAGATTGCCGGCGAGATGGAGCGCGAGATTCCCGCCCGGGTTCGCGATTCCGGCCGGGATCTCCCACAGGTCTTCGTCGCTGGGATACGATTCGATCTCGCGCCGCAGCGCCTTCAGCTCGCGTGTGATGACGTTGGTGATCCAGTCTTTCATTCGATCCTCCCCACCCGCATGGCCACCGGCCAGCGCGCCAACCGTGATTGTCGCGGATCGCCCCAGAGCGGTCCGAGCTCGCTGACGAGACGCGCCACCGGATCCTCGCCGTGGCGCTTGATGAACGCGCGCGTGGCCGACCACGTGCGCACGTACCCGGCGACGTCGTCGAGCGTCACGGGCTGCTCGATCACGAAGTCGGGTGCGGTGAATTCAGCGAACGGAAACTCGATGGTCTGGTAACGCTCCTCCGTGATCCGCCGTTCCGGCGGCCAATAAGGACCCACGGTGTTGCTGTAGAAGCGACGCACGATCTTGTCGATCGGCGGTGCGATCTCGAGCATCACATACGTCCACACCGCGATCACGCCGTTTGGCCGAAGGACACGCCGAACCTCGGTCCAAAATCGGGCGCGGTCGAACCAGTGCAGCGCCTGCGCCACCGTGACGAGATCCACCGATCGGTCGCCCAGGCCAGAGGACTCGGCCGGACTGACGCGGTACTCGATCCGCGGATCGGGCGCGGCATGCTCGATCTGGCTACTGCTGGCGTCTGTCGCGACGACGTGTTTGAAGTGGCGGGCCAGCCCGACCGCGGCCTGGCCCGAGCCGGTGCCCGCGTCCCATGCTTCCTCGCGCGCCGGCGCTCCCTGCGCGAGGAAGTCGAACAACGCGTCCGGGTAGCGGGGCCGGAAGGCCGCATAAGCGGCGGAAACCCCGGAGAAATGATCCGCGAAGCTCACGGCCTTGCGAGGACGCGGGCCGCGTCCCGTACCAGCGAATCGAGGGCGGCATAGGGCGCCGCGGTCCCCGTCGGCACGTCGTACAGAAAGGCGCGTTGCGGCAGCTCGTCGTCCGACCCGCGCCAATCCTTCGGCACCTGAAGCGCGGTGACGACGAGGTGCCGGCCGTCGCCGGCCGCGTGATGATCGACCAGGCGCATCCCAAAGGGCAGCACGCGCCGCAGGTTCGACCCGTCCAGATCACTGACGTACAGATCTACGCGATCGTTGGAATCGAGGCGTCCATCCCCGTTGGTGTCCTCGAAGGCGATCTGATAGGTCAGCCAATGCTGGAGCGAGTCATCCTTGCTGCTGGGATAATCGAAGTCGCCCACGTATGCGGGTTTGTCGAGCAGGACGCGGCCCGGCGCTGTCCCGGTGAGGAAGAGCAAGTTCACCACCGGCCCGTCCTCCTCGCGATACTCATAGGAGCCGAAGCCCCTCCCAGCTCCCTGCTGTCCCTTCCCATAACGGACGACCACGACACGCGTCTTCGAGCCCCAGATCGGGCGTGGCGGCGAGTAGCGCACGGCACGCGGCTTGGCGTCCGCGCCGCTGGTTGGGGCGGGAGCGAGGACCGCGTTCTTGCCGCCGAACGCTCCGGAGAGCCATGTCACGAGCAGTGCGCCCGTGCCCAACAGCATCAGGACCAGGAGCAGCACTCCGTTTACCATCCACACCCGCTTGAGCCAGCGATCCAGGTCGAACATGTGGGACTCCTCGCCTCAGGGGCGCGCAGGAGCTGCCGGCGGAACGACGGCCGGTGCCAGCGGCGGCGTGGTGCGCTGGGCGTCACGACACTCCGGCCACGCACCCGGCTGACCGCTCGGGGTCAACGAAAACACCGTCCGTTTTTCGCGCGACATGCGAACGGTATCCTCGGATGCCAGATACACCAGCATTGCCGCGAGCGCCGCGTTGTTCTTCACGTCGTCCCAGCTGATCTTGTCGTAGGTGTCGCGGTTGGTGTGCCAGGTGTAACGGCCGTAATCCCAATCGCCCGAGCCGAGGCCGAATCCCGGCGCGCCGCAGGAGACGAACGACGCGTGATCCGTCCCGCCGCCCGAGGGGGCGCCGGGGAAGCCGAACTTGTTGTTGCGGGTGATGTCGGCGGGCGCGCGGGCGAGATAGCGCGCGAGACTCGCGGCAGCATCGGGGAATCCCGACGCGCTCATGTTTTCGACGCGGCCGGTGCCGTTGTCCTGATTGAAGAGCGCCTGCAGTCCGCTCGCGACCTCGGGATGATCGTGCACGTAGCCGCGTGAGCCGTTCAAGCCCTGCTCTTCGCCGCTCCAATGGCCCACCAGAATCGTGCGCCGCGGATTCGGGTAGACCTGCTTCAGGATCCGCATCGCCTCGAGCATGGTGATTGTGCCGGTGCCGTTGTCGGTCGCACCCGAACCGCCGTCCCACGAGTCGAAGTGCGCCGAGAGCATGACGTACTCGTTGGGGAGCTGGCTGCCTTTTATTTCGCCGACGACGTTGAAGACCGGAACCTCTCCCAGCGCCTGTGACTCGGCGGTCACTTCGATGATCGGATTCTGTTTGTTCTCGGCGAGCCGGTAGAGCAGACCGTAGTCCTCACACGCGACATCGAGTACGGGAGCGCGGTCGGTATACGCGGTGAAGATCTTCTGCACGCCCCATCCCTGCGACCACAAGCTGCCGATGATGCCGGCGACGCCGGCTGCCTCGAGGCGTCGAGAAAGCCCGGCCGCCGCCGCGACGCCGGTGCCCCAGTAGCCGGTGCGCTGCATGCGCTGCTGCCACGCCTGTTGCGCAGCGGTGCGGCGCGCTTTCATCGAGTCGGCGGTGCTCTGCGTCGCCCACTTCTCCCAGCTGTCGTCGGGTCGGCAGGTCGGCTGCGGCATTGATATGAGCACGAACTTGCCTTTGGCCTGGGGCAGCCACGCTACCAACCCCGCGCTGTCGGCAAAGTCCGGCAGAATCACGACGGAGGCGCGCAGCGGGCGGCCGCGCGGTGTCGGTGGGCTCCAGGCGAGCGCCGTTCCTTCTAGGGTGCGCGCGCGGGGCGCGACGAGATCGATGTGGGTGTTGCCGCGGCGCCAACTGCGCCACGTGCCGTACTGCTCTTTGCGCGCCGTGATTCCCCAGCTCGTGTAGGTCGCGAGCAACCAATTCTGCGCCGCGGTCATGCCGGGCGACGCCGTCAGCCGCGGGCCGAGCGAGTCGAAGAGCACCTGCCCGAGATGCGGCAACTGCGAGCTGTCGGTTTCGATCGTCCAGATGCGACGCAGCACGGGATCTTCGACCGCGAAGCCGGAGGGCTGCGGAAACTGTGCGGTTGCTATCGTGGAGATGAAGGTTGCAAAGACGGCTGTGGCGGTAAGAAGACGTCGCACGGTGCAACTCCTGGATGATTCGTGGGAGATGGAAGTTAACCGTGCGCTGAATCGCCGGCTCGGCCACTGCGCGCGTCCTTAAGGACGCGTGTCTTTGCTGAGCCGGCCCTTTAGGGCACGGTCAAACGGATTCGATATCGAACCTCAGGCACACTGGTCCGCGGATATCTCCGAGTGCCGCCGTCCAAGTGAAAGGCGTGTTTCTCGTAGAACTTTCGTGCGTCCCGGTTTTCCTCGAGGACCCAGAGCGTCACTTCGGTAAATCCCCGGCGCCGAAACTCCGCA
>QHUF01000414.1 GCA_003221075.1 Gemmatimonadota bacterium | reverse complement strand
GCTATCGGTGCTCGAGTACTTCATCTCGACGCACGGCGCGCGGAAGGGTCTCGCCGACACGGCGCTCAAGACGGCCGACGCGGGGTATTTGACTCGCCGGCTCGTCGACGTCGCGCAGGACGTGACGATCACCGAAGAAGACTGCGGCACGATCCTCGGCCTCGAGATGTCGGCGTTGAAAGAGGGCGAAGACATCATCGAGCCGCTGCGCGAGCGCGTCGTCGGATGCGTGGCGCTCGACGAGGTGACGGATCCGCACGAGCTCGACGAAGACGGCCGGCCCAAGGTGCTGGTCGAAGCGGGCAAGCTGATCCTGGAGGAGACCTCGCAGGCGATCGAGGATGCAGGCATCGAGACGGTGAAGATTCGATCCGTGTTGACCTGCGAGGCGAAACGCGGCGTGTGCCGGATGTGCTACGGCCGCAACCTCGCCACGATGGACATGGTGGACCTTGGCGAGGCGGTCGGTATTCTGGCCGCGCAGTCGATCGGTGAGCCGGGGACTCAGCTGACCCTCCGGACCTTCCACATCGGCGGCACGGCGGCCCGCATCGCCGAGCAGACGGTGCGGAAGACGAAAGTCGAAGGCGTGATCGAGCATGGCGACCGGCTGACGTTTGTGAAAACGCCGGAAGGCCATCAGGTCGTCACGAGCTACGAGGGCGAGCTCATCCTCAAGGCCGCGGCCCACGGCGGCCACACCGCAGCGGCCAAGCTGGCCGTGCACTCGCGCTTCCAGGTGCCGCTCGGCGCCACGCTCATGGTCGAGGACGGCCAGAAGGTGGCCAAGGACGGCGTGCTGTTCACCTGGGATCCGTACACCAACCCGATCATGACGGACGTGGGCGGGCTGGTGCGGTTCGTGGACATCGTCGATGACGAGACGGTGCGCGAGGAGCTGGACGAAATCACCGGCCGGCGCCAGCGCGTGATTATCGAAGACCGGGAGAAAAAGCCAGGAAGTGTGGGCGGGCCAGGTGCTCGCCAAGGTGTCGCGTGAGGCGTACAAGACGCGCGACATCACGGGCGGCCTGCCGCGCGTCGCCGAGTTGTTCGAGGCACGCCGGCCGAAGGATCCTGCCACGATCTCCGAAGTGGACGGCGTGGTGCGGTTCGGCGAGATCAAGCGCGGCAAGCGCGAGATCTGGGTGCACCCCGAGGAGGGCGAGGCGCAGCTGTACGAGGTGCCCGCGGGCAAGCACTTGCGTGTGCACGAAGGCGACCGCGTCCGGGCGGGTGATCGCCTGACCGAAGGTCCGGTGAATCCGCACGACATTCTGCGGATCAAAGGACCGCGCGCCGTGCAGGAGTATCTGTTGAACGAAGTGCAGGAGGTGTACCGGCTGCAGGGCGTGAAGATCAACGACAAGCACATCGGCGTGATTGTGCGCCAGATGCTGCAGAAGGTGAAAGTCGTCGAGCCGGGCGACACCGAGTTCCTGGAAGGCGAGAACGTGGACAAGCTCGTGTTCAGCGAGATCAACGAGCGCGCGGTGCGGAAGGGCGGCAAGCCTTCCACGCGCGAGCCGCTGCTCCTCGGCATCACGAAGGCGAGCTTGACGACGCAGTCGTTCATTTCGGCGGCGTCGTTCCAGGAAACCACGCGCGTGCTGACCGACGCGGCGATCCGTGGGGCCAAGGATGATCTGCTCGGGTTGAAGGAGAACATCATCATCGGGCACCTGATCCCGGCGGGTACCGGCATTTACCGGTATCACGACATCGAGATCGAGCCGCCGGAGGGATTCCAGCCTCCGACACCGCCGCTCGAGGCGGCCCTCCCAGGGGCTACGCCGGCGCCGAGTCCGTTCCCGGAGGAAGTGGAAGCGGAATAGGGGCTAGGGGTTCGGGATTAGGGGTTAGGGACGGCGCTGGGTGATCCCAGCGCCGTTGTGTTTTGTGGCGGGAGTATGACTTTTAGCGCGTTTGCCGTTGCGCCGTCGTCGGCGAAGTGACCGTTTCATGATGACCTCAAGCGTGGAACGGTCCATGAAACGTCAAACGTTCTGGCTTTTCGCCGCGGGCGTGTTCGCGTTTTCCACTGCCGCTTGCAACCGCGACAACACGACCGGCATACCGGCGATCTCATCGCGAGTCGAGGGCAGCACCAAGCAGCTCACGGACGCGATCGCGTTTTTTACGCGCCAGTTCAACACAGTGGACGGTGGTCTGGCCGTCATGAGTGTGGACGGCTCGGGGCGGCGCCCGCTCGCCGGTGGTGAGCTTGGGTTCGAGCCGTCGATCTCGCCGGATGGTCGCCGGATCGCGTTCTCGCGAAACACGGACGTTGGCGTCACATCGGTTTACGTCATGAATGTGGACGGAAGCGGCACCACACCCGTTGCTCAGGGAATCGTGCTCAATCCCGGGCCCGTGTGGTCGCCCAACGGTTGCCAGGTCGCGTTCCGCAGCAGCCCCGACGGACCGACAGGACCCGTCGGGCGGATTTCGATCGTGAATGCGGACGGGACGGGATTGCGGCAGGTCTCACCTGACGACGCGCAGGGCTCCTTCGACGAGAGTCCCACTTGGTCGCCCGACGGGACACGGCTGGCGTTCACGAGAAACTCCTTTCTGCACGTCATCAATGTCGATGGAACGGGGCTGACAGCGCTGCCGAACGAAGACATGGCGAGCAACCCCTCCTGGTCACCCGACGGGCAACGGATTGCCTACTCGAGCGGCGGCGAGATCCACATGAGGAATGCGGATGGCTCGAACCTGGTGCGCGTGACCACAGCGGCAGAAGGGACGTTCGATTCTTGGCCTCGCTGGTCTCCGGACTCACGCCGGTTGGTCATCTCTCATGTGGCCGGTGATCAGATTCAGATCGTCACTATCAATGCCGACGGCACGAACCCGGTGAATCTGACTCCCG
>QHUF01000010.1 GCA_003221075.1 Gemmatimonadota bacterium | reverse complement strand
GGAGCTGGGGTATTTGTCAGAGTCGGACTGGAAGGAGCTCGACGAATTGAGAAGCGTGGCTGGCAAGTTGACCTGGGGCTTTTATCGACTGATTTCAGAGCGTGGCGGCTAGCACGTCATTCCATCATTCCATCATTCCATCATTCCATCATTCTATCATTCCATCATTCCATCATTCACGCGGCCTGGTGCGCAATCATGATGCTCTTCAACCGCTCCGGCGCATCAGCCCCCGCATCGCCGTACGGCGACGGATGACCTTCCGCTTCCATCGTCACACTCGGACAGACCAGCGGATACGTACGCGCCCGGATCCGGTCGGCCGCGGCTTGCGTCGCGACGGGCGCCGCGATGACGACTTCACGAGCCCCCAACCCTTCGGCGGCCTTCGCGGCGGCCAGCACTTTCCACGGATAGACGATCTGCCCCTCGACGATCACCGCCGTGCGGCCCTCCAACTTCTTCACGGGACGCTGCGTCCGGTACAGCACGAGATCCTGCCTCACGCGTGCGCGTGATTCGTCGATCGCCGCCTGAAGCTTTTCCAGGAGATTCATGCCGGGCTGGAAGTCGGGATCCATCTCCGCCGGCGCGGACTCCGCCATGGCGCCGATGGGCGCGAGATTCGCGCCCAGCTTGATGAACGACGCCACGATCACGTCGAACTGCGCGCCCATCGCCTTGGCCGCGTGGGCCGCGATCTCGACGCCCTCCGGCGTGATGCCCAGCAGCATGCACGACTGATAGCCGCGACTGGCCAGCTGCTGGCCTAACAATGCTCCCGCACTCGATCGTGTCGGGTAGAGACTTGGGCGCGCCGGAGTAGCCACGGTCGTGAAGATAGGATGACGGTAAGGGACGGTAAAGGACGGTAAGTGACGGTAAGGGTTACCCCTACCGTCTCTTACCGTCGATGTAGGGGTTATCTTTTCGACTCCCCAACGTCAGGACCGGGTAGTGCCGAAGGACACGCTCACGGTCGTCGATAACCGCACCGGCAAGAGCTACGAGCTGCCGATTCAGGACGGAACCGTCCGCGCGGCCGATCTACGTCAGATCAAGGCGTCCGACGGCGACTTCGGGCTGATGTCGTACGACCCCGCGTTCATGAACACCGCGGCATGCCGCAGCGCGATCACGTTCATCGACGGCGACAAGGGCATCCTGCGCTACCGCGGCTATCCGATCGAGCAGCTTGCCGAGAAGAGCACGTTTCTCGAGACCGCCTACCTGCTGCTCCATGGCGAGCTGCCGACGGCGGCGGAGCTGGACGCGTGGGTCTTTCAGGTGACGCACCACACGATCATCCACGAAAACATCAAGAAGTTCATCGACGGCTTTCATCACGACGCCCACCCGATGGGGATGTTCGTGAGCGCCGTGGCCGCGCTGTCGACGTTCTATCCGGAAGCGAAGCGGATCTTCGAGGAGCAGTCGCGCAACAATCAGACGGTGCGTCTCATCGCGAAGACGCCCACGCTGGCCGCCTTCGCGCACCGGCACTCGGTGGGAATGCCGTATGCGTATCCCGACAACGATCTGAGCTACACCGGCAATTTTCTGAACATGATGTTCAAGACCACGGAGGTGAAGTACACGCCCCACCCCGTGCTCGAGCGGGCCCTGGACGTGCTGTTCATCCTGCACGCCGATCACGAGCAGAACTGCTCGACCAGCGCCATGCGCGGCGTCGGCTCATCGCACCCCGACCCCTACTCGTGCATGGCGGCGGCTGCCGCGGCGCTCTATGGGCCGCTGCACGGAGGCGCCAACGAGGAAGTGCTGCGGATGCTGCGCGAGATCGGTTCGATCGACGCGATCCCGGCCTACATCCAGCGCGTGAAGAAAGGCGAGATGCGGCTGATGGGATTTGGCCACCGGGTGTACAAGAACTTCGACCCCAGAGCCAAGATCATCAAGCAGATCGCCGAGCAGGTCTTCGACGTGACCGGCAAGAACCCGCTCATCGACATCGCGCTGGAGCTGGAGCGGATCGCGCTGCAGGAGGAGTACTTCGTGTCGCGCAAGTTGTATCCCAACGTCGACTTTTACTCCGGCATCATCTACGAAGCGATGAAGTTCCCGGTGGACATCTTCCCGGTATTGTTCGCCATCGGGCGAACGCCGGGGTGGCTCGCGCAGTGGCAGGAGATGCTGCTCGACAAGGAGCAAAAAATCGCCCGCCCGCGCCAGCTGTACATCGGCCCCCCCACGCGGGATTATGTGCCCATAGAGAAACGGAGCTGAGGCCCATGCCCACTTACGTTTTGCTCTCCAACCTGACGGACGAGGGCGCGAAGGCGCTCAAGGCGAACCCGAAGCGGCTCCAGGAAGTGAACAAGGAGATCGAGAAGTTCGGGGCCAAGGTGACGGCGCAATACGCCGTGCTCGGCCCGTATGACTTCGTCAGCATCGTCGATTGTCCCGACAACGAGACCATCGCGCGTGTGTCGGTGGAGCTGGGATCGCGGGGCAGCATCCGATTGATGACACTGGCCGCCACCCCGGTCGCCAACTTCATCCGGACCCTCAAGACGAGGGACTAGCGGCGCTTTTTCCCGCCCCGGCGCGGACGCATGGAACGCTCCGGACGGGCGGCTTCCTCCTCAACCGTCCGGGGCTGCAACGGCGGTACCGACGGCTCGAACCCCGGGATCACTTCGCGGGGGAACCGTTTGCCGATCAACTTCTCGACATCGGCCATCAGCAGCCATTCGTCGGGCGAGATGAGGGTCAACGCCAGCCCGCGTGCGCCGGCGCGGGCGGTCCGGCCCACGCGATGCACGTAGACCTCGGCATCCTGCGGGACGTCGTAGTTCACCACCATCCGGATCCCATCGACATCGATCCCGCGCGCGGCGATGTCCGTCGCGACGAGAATCTCGGCTAAGCCGGAGCGGAATTGGTCGAGGGTACGGGTGCGGTGGCTCTGCGCCTTGTCGCCGTGCAACGCGTTGGCCGCGATGCCCTCGCGCTTGAGGAACGTAACGAGCTTGTCCGCGCCGTACTTGGTCCGCGTGAAAATCAGCGTCTGACCGGCCGGCTTGGCCTTGAGAATCGAGGCCAGCGCGCCGCGCTTCTGCAGTTTGTCCACCGCGACGATCACGTGCTCGATGCCGTCGGCGGCTTGCGCGCGCCGGCCGATTTCGACCGAGGCGTGTCCGTTCAGGGCGCGACGCGCGAGCGCGTCGACTTCCGGCGATATGGTCGCCGAGAAGAGCATCGTCTGCCGCTCGTCGGGCAGCGTGTTCAGGATGCGCTTCACGTCGGGCGCGAATCCCATGTCCAGCATGCGATCGGCCTCGTCCAGGACGAGCACCTCGAGCTGGGAGAAATCCGCGTGGCCGCGCTCCATGTGGTCGAGCAGGCGGCCCGGCGTGGCGACCACGATGTCGGCGCCGTGCTTCAGCGCGCGGGTCTGCGGCTCCATCCCGACGCCGCCATAGACGGCCGCGCCCTTCAGATGGGTGTGCCGCCCATAGGCCCGGATACTCGCGGCAACCTGCTCGGCCAACTCGCGCGTGGGCACGAGGATCAGCGCGCGCAGCGTGCCGCGCTTGCCGCTCGACAACCGCTGCAAGATGGGCAACACGAACGCGGCCGTTTTGCCGGTGCCAGTCTGGGCGGAACCGATGAGATCACGACCCGCGAGGGCCAGCGGAATCGCTTCAGACTGGATGGGGGTTGGATGCGCGTAGCCCTCGTCGGCGACTGCGCGCAAGAGTTCGGGCGCTAGGCCCAGTGCTGCAAATGGCATACATCTCCTAGACGCCTAGACGCTTAGACGCCTAGGCAAATCACACGCACGTCGCGAGATGAGCCAATCTCATCTCGACATGGACGTTGCTTCAGTTTTTTGAACCTGGGGAGAAAACCGTGCGTGTGTTCAGCGACGGAGTCCCTGAGCGGGACGGTCCTTGAGGGATGCCAGCTCGCGGTTCCTAACGCGGGGAAAGCTAACGATTCAGAGCCCGAAAACATAGGCCCTGCAACGACTAGGCCACAGACGCACCGCGGTAAACAGTCTTGAGTCAACGGGTTGTCCTGTCGCTGACTGCTGAAACCCGCTGCGCGTCTGAGGCCTAGTCTTTGCCGGTCCTAGCGCAAACTCTCGGCTGCCTTTGCGGGCTCAGTGCCCCACCACCACAACCGCGGGAGTGCCCGTTGCCGCGGCCAGACTTCGTTCAGGGTCTCTCCTTCATAGAGCCGTCCATTCTTCATGACATAGCGGACCGTGTTCGTGTTATGGATGTCTTCCAACGGATTGCCATCCAACACGATCAAGTCCGCCAATTTGCCGGGCTCGAGCGAGCCGAGGTCCTGTTCCATGCCGATCGCGTGCGCGCCGTTGAGTGTGGCGACGCGTAGCACGTCGAGCGGCTTCATGCCGCCGGCGGCCATCGCCCAGAGTTCCCAATGGTCGCCGAGGCCATCCATCTGGCCGTGCCCGCCGAGGCCGATGTAGCCGCCGGCCTGCAGAATTGCATTCGCCGACGCCGCGATGCGCGGGAACACGTACTCGCTCTCGCGGAACCAGGGGCGCCGCTCGGCGCGCTGATCGATCTCATCGTGCGGCATGAAGCGCCGCACTTTGGGATTGTCGTGGATGTCGTAGCGCTCGTAGAAGAAGTTCTCGCTCCACGGGCCGCCGTACGACACCAGCAGCGTCGGCGTGTACGTGATGCCGGACTGCGCGACAAGCCGCACCGCGTCCTGGTACAACGGCATGATCGGGTAACTGTGCTCCGATCCGGGGTAGCCATCGATGACCGCGGTCAGGTTCATCTTGAAGTCGAGCCCGCCCTCGATCGTGGGCATCAACCCCAGCTCCTTCGCCGCCATGATGACCCACTGCCGCTGCTTGCGGTTGCCGGTCATGTACATCTTGATCGTGTTGATACGATAGAACTCGCTGTAGCGCCGCAGCGCCTGTTTCGTATCCTCGAGACTCTTGAAGTCCTCGTCCCAGAAGACGCCCGGACCGGTGTGGAAGATGCGCGGCCCGAGGATTTCTCCGGTCTCCACGAGATCCGCGTAGGTGAGGACGTCGGTCGTCGAGGTCTGCGGGTCGCGGGTGGTCGTCACGCCCCACGCGAGATTGGCGAGGTATTTCCACACCTGCGTTTCGTGGATGCCCCAGGTCGGCCACGGGTGCGCATGCACATCGACAAATCCCGGGATGATGGTCTTGCCGGTCACGTCGATGACCCGCGCACCAGCCGGCACCGCGCCGCGTGCTCCGACCGATACGATGCGATTGCCGGTGACGACGATGTCGCCGTTGTCGATGACCTCGTCCCCCTTCATGGAAACGATGCGGGCGCCGCGTAGGACGACCGTGCCGCGCGGGATGTCCCGTGGGACGCGGATCGCGACATCCACTCGCTGCGGCTCGTAAGCCGGCTGCTTGGACAACGAATCCGAGCGCGCTTTGAGGCGCTTCTGGACCGAATCGGCCAGCGCCTTGAACGCGTCACCCTTCAACGAATCGGCCCGAATCGAATCGGCCCGCGCCTTAACCTTGTCCATCGAGTCCGCGACAGCGGGATCCCACTTCAGAAATGAGCGCCCGATCGACCAGAACGCCTGGCGCCCATCACCCGTCCACCCGATGAAGTCGCCGCCGATCATCGTGAGCCGCTTGGTCGGGAACGCGGCGGAGGACGGATCGGAGACGTTCACCACCGGTGTCTGGCCGCCGATGAGCGGCAGCGTCACCAGGTATACGTAATTCCCGACTTGGGCCAGGACGCGATCCGAGTCCGGACTGATGAGGATCTCGTCGGCATTGTTGGGCTCGGCACCAGGACCTGGGTAGGTGTAGCCGGTGACGCGGATATGCGCGCGCCGGTCGGTGCCGTCGTAACGCATCGAGACGAGACCTTCCGCGCCCTCGTAGATGTAGATGCGGTTGGGATCGCGACTGAAGTGCGGGCGGCCGGCCGCATTGATGGGAGAAATTCGGGTCAACGCGCCGCCCGCCGCGGGGACCCAATCGAGCTCGTATCCCGGCGCAAAATGCTCTTCGGTCCGTGGTGCCCGTGGCCCCTTCACCACGACGATTCGGGCGCCATCGGGCGACCAGACGGGCGTGTCGTAGAAGGCGCTGTCGGAGGTCAGGGGCACGGGTCGACTCCGGCCATCAGCTCTGATCTTGTTCAGCGTTCCCCCCGCGTCGGTCCACGTCACGTAGGCAAGCCACAAGCCATCCGGCGACCATGCCGGAACCTGTTGCTTCACGCTGTCGCTCGTCAGCCGGCGCGGCGTTCCATTTGGAAGATCCATGACGTAAAGCCGGTCCAGTGCACTGAACGCGAGCCGCTTGCCGTCCGGCGATGGCGACGCGTTACGGATCTGTCGCACGAGCACCTGCGTCGTGTCGACGCGAATCGGCAGATGTACCATGGGACCCAACTGCTGCTCGACCTTGGCGGTGAAGGGAATGTCGGTCACTTGCCCCGACGGCACTGCCACGCGATGAATCTTGCCTCCATATGAGACGATGAGGGCCTGATTGTCGGGCGTGAACGCATATCCGGGATAGAGGTCGCGCGTGAACCGGGACTCCTGAT
>QHUF01000008.1 GCA_003221075.1 Gemmatimonadota bacterium | reverse complement strand
GCGGCAACGAGTCGCGCTTGGTCGTGTCAGACGGCGAAGGGGGAGGGGGAGGCTGCTGTACAGCGAACGACACTGCGACAAGCAGGGCAAGCATGGATTCTCCGGACTGAAAACCGACGGTAGAAAGGGCGACGGCAGAAAAATCGACGGTAGAAAATGCGACGGTAAAAAAGCGACGGTAAGGGGCAGAACCCTTACCGTCGCCTCATCTACCGTCCTCTACCGTCGCTTTACCTGCCGTCGTTTTTAGATGCTCAACGCACGCACCTGTCTCGGGGCGGGGTCCTGAGACCGCAGGACAATCCGCATCGCATGGGTGTCGAAATCGATCTCCCATCCCGCGATGCGAGGCCTGACAAATTCCTCACCGTCGTCCGGCGTGAGACCCTCCGGCGTGGCGTC
>QHUF01000009.1 GCA_003221075.1 Gemmatimonadota bacterium | reverse complement strand
CGCCCAGCGTGTTCATCGGCGGCGGCTGGTTGGGACCGGCCTGCACCCGCAGCATCGCCGCGCCTGTCCCACCGTCCTTGTGAATCAACCACAGCTCGTAGACACTGCCCAGCACGCCGCTGGTCCGCGAAACGACGACATAATTGCCGTCGGGCGTCCAATCGGGCGACGCGTACAGGTTGTTCGTGCCCGTCGTAAGCGCCTTGCCATGCGAGCCGTCGGGGTCGCACAGCCAGATGTTC
>QHUF01000007.1:3162-11052 GCA_003221075.1 Gemmatimonadota bacterium | reverse complement strand
ATCCGGTGAACAAGAACATCTTCGCGATGAGCTTCCGCGAGCGGCGCAAGTACCGGATCGACGAGCTGCCGCGTGACCTCCACGAGGCGTTGGACATGCTCGACAAGGACGACGTGGTCCGTGACGCCCTGGGGTCACATATCTACGAGCGGTTCGTGGAGGCCAAGCGGGAGGAATGGCAGGAGTACATCGGCCGCGTGAGCGAGTGGGAGGTCGAGCGCTACCTGGCCCAGTATTGAACGTCGTCCCCCCCTCAGCTCCCCCCTCTTCCCCCAATGGCACGGTGTCTGCATATTCGTGCAAGTAGTGCATGAATCGGCGTACGCATATGCTGTCGCCGTGCTTGAGTGATGCACAGTGTACACAGAAACGTGCATATCATGCACAAATCTACTGACACCAAGAACGCCCGAGGGGGACATGGACGCCAACACCGTTGCCATCAACTTCGTCTGGACGCTGGTCGCCGGTTTTCTGGTGATGTTCATGCAGGCCGGCTTCGCGCTGGTCGAGACCGGCTTCACACGCGCGAAGAATGCCGCGCACACCATGACGATGAACTTCATGGTGTACGGCATCGCGATGTTGGCCTACTGGGCGGTGGGCTTCGCACTGCAGGCGGGCGGCGTGGGACCGCTCGGTACGCTGGGCGGCTACGATCAGCTGTCGCATGAAGTCTCGGTGACGATCGGTGGGAAGACGTGGGGCCTGTTCGGAGGAACCGGGTTCTTCCTCACCGGCGTCGCCTACACCGCGCCGGTCTTCGCCTACTTCCTGTTCCAGATGGTGTTCATGGACACGGCGGCCACGATCCCGACAGGAGCGCTGGCCGAGCGGTGGAGGTTCGTTGCGTTCGCCGTGTTCAGCGTGTTCGTCGGCGCCTTCATTTATCCGATCTACGCGAATTGGACGTGGGGCGGCGGCTGGCTCGCCATGCTCGGCAAGAACCTCGGGCTGGGCCACGGCCACGTCGACTTTGCGGGATCGTCTGTGGTGCACATGACGGGCGGTGTCATGGCCTTCGTCACTGCGCTGCTGCTGGGCCCGCGGCGGGGGAAATTCAACTCCAACGGGACCGTGAACGCCATCCCGGGCCACAACATCCCGATGGCGTTGGTCGGCACGTTCATCCTCGCCTTCGGGTGGTTCGGGTTCAACGCCGGCTCGACGCTGGCGGGCTCTGACCTGCGCATCGGGGTCATCGCAACGAACACGATGCTGGCTGGGGCGGCGGGCGGGGTCACGGCGATGCTCTACGTGTGGCGCAAGTACGGCAAGCCCGATCCTTCGATGCTGGCGAACGGGACCCTCGCCGGACTGGTCGCGATCACGGCGCCGTGCGCCTTCGTCACGGCCCCATCCGCCGTCTTGATCGGCGGCGTGGCGGGAGTGCTGGTGTGCGCGGCGGTGCTTCTTATCGAGCGGTCGCTGAAGATCGACGATCCCGTTGGCGCCATCTCGGTACACGGGGTGTGCGGCCTGTGGGGGATTCTGTCGGTCGGCCTCTTGGCGGACGGCACGTATGGGGCCGGCTGGAACGGCGTCGACGGCGCGGTGCGCGGATTGTTCTACGGCGACGCGTCGCAGCTCCTCGCCCAGCTGGTGGGCGGCGTGGCCAATTTCGTGGCCGTCGGCGCCATGGCGTACGGCGCCTACAAGGTCACCGGCCTCGTGGTCGGCGGCCATCGCGTTTCGCCTGAAGTTGAGGAGCTCGGTCTCGACGTGCCGGAGATGGGTGTGCAGGGCTACCCCAACACCCCGGAACCTTCGACGGTGGTGATCTTGAGCGAGTCTGTGACGGTGCCCGCGGAAACGGCCTTCGAGCCCCAGCCGGAGGCGATCTGATGCGCGCAGCCGCACTGGCCGGCCTGCTCCTCGCGCCGGCATGGCTGGCGGCGCAAGCGCTGGGACCGCTCAAGCTCAGCGGCTTCGCCGACGTATCCTACGCGTATTCCGGGCACAGCAGCGGCGATACGATCATTGTGGGGCGACTGTACGACCGCCTCCAGAGCCGCTTCACCCTGAATGCGCTCGGTATCGTGTTGGACAAGCCGTATGACGCTGCGAAGCTCAGCGCCGGGCTCCACGCCGAGGTCCTGTTCGGTCAGAACGCGACCGTGATCAAGTCCGGGGGAGGTGCGCTCGACCTCGGCACCCAGGGTGATATCCCGCACCTCTATGTCACGCTGAACCTCCCGACCGCAAATGGGAGCGGAGTGCAGTTCAAGGTGGGACGCATCCCCACGCTGCTCGGCCTCGAGGTGATCGAGACCGCCACCAATCCGAACTGGTCGGAGGGAAACCAATTCGTCTACGTCGAGAACTTCACTGGGCTCGGTCTGAGCGTCGAGACGAAGCTCAATCGGTATCTCGACGTGCAGCTGCGGGTCATCAACGGCTGGGATCAGGTTTCCGACAACAACACGCGCAAGTCGCTGATGGGCCGCGTGGGGATTTCCCCAGATTCACGCACAACGATCGGTGTCACGGGGTTCTGGGGCCCCGAGCAGACTGGCGACGACAACGCGAATCGCTACGGTGTCGACGCACTGTTTTGGCGGAAGCTGGGCAAGACGCAACTTTGGGTGCAGGGTGACTACGGCCGGGAGCAGGCGAACCCCGCGCTGCCGAGCCCCACGCAGGATGCGCAGTGGTGGGCATTGGGCGGCTGGATGACGTGCGATCTCAACGCGTCGCTCGGCCTCGCGCTACGGGGCGACTATTTGAACGACGAGAACGGCGCGCGCACGAGCGGATCCTTCGGCTTCCCGGCGAATGCCGGTCACAAGTTGGGCAGCGCCACGGCGACGTTGAACGTTCGTGCGTGGCCGAATGCCATCGTCCGCCCGGAGATCAGGTACGATCGGTCCACGTTGGCGGCGTTCGACGGAAAGCAGGCGCAGGTTACTTTCGCTTTGGCGGTGACTTACCTCTACTAACCGCGGCCGATCTGACCGCGGTGTATATCTTTGCTGTCCTGATGACCGCGCTGCGCATATTGGCCCTGATCGCCGGGGTGACCTCGGCGTGCGATATCCTGCCGCGGCCGGGCGACACACAAGGGGTGCAGCAGGCGGGACGGTGGGAGCAGCACGGTCGCATCGTCGTCGATACAGATCCGCGCTTCACGGTCGTGTACCTGCGTGTCGATACCAACCTCACCGGACGCCACGACGTGCTGCTCGCGCGCTACGATTTCGTTCCGACCGACGCGCTGGGTGACGGGTATTCGCTGATCGTCGCGCTCGATCTCGGCGACGCGCGCCAACTCTCCGCCGAACATCGGAATTCGTTGGGGGACTCCATTCCGGCATGGGGAACGGTGACCTGCCTGTGCCGGCCGATGCGACCCGATTCCGTACGCGGGACGTATACGATGCAGACGCGTGGCCAGCGCCAAATCGCCGGGCGGATCGATGCAATCCTCTACTTTACCGCCTGGAATGACCCCGCCCGGCATGCGACCTACCGACTGCGGCAGCGGATTCACGGGGTACGTCCCTGATGGGCGGATGGACGGATAGGCGGATGGGCCGTTGCGTCTGGGCGTTGTTGGTTGCGATCGCCATCAGCTCGGTCGATTGCTTATCTGCCCAAACTGCCGATCCGCCCATCCGCCCATCCGCCCATCCGCCTATCGATACGATCATCATCGAGAACGGCAACATCTTCGACCGGGACGACGCGTCGCCCGACTGGGTCGCGCACCTGGCGAACAAGCTCCACTCGCGCACCCGCCAGTGGGTGATCCGCCGCCGGTTGCTGCTGAGCCGCGGTGCTCCGTTCGATTCCGCGCGAATGGCGGAAAGCGAGCGGGCCCTGCGCTCCCTCGGCGTGTTTCGATCGGTGCGCGTCGATACCGTTCGCTCCAGCCCCGGCAGGAAGCTCGCGTTGCGGGCCGTGACTTCGGACGGCTGGAGCACCCAGCCCCAGGCCAGCTTCACGAGCGCGGGTGGCGACAACACGTGGGACGTCGGCTTCATCGAGCGCAATTTTCTCGGCACGGCCACGCAGCTGGCGCTCATATACGGCCGCAACCCCGACCGCAGCCATCTCGATTTCGACTTCAGTAATCCGTTGTTCTTCGGTCGCCGCACGCTGCTCACCCTGCGCTATCGGGATCTTTCCGACGGCCGCCGCGGCGACTGGCATTTCGGCCTGCCATTTCACGAGACCTCCGCGCCGTACTCGCTCGAGACGTACGGCGAAGCCGCCCAGGAGCGGGTGCTGCGGTTTCGCGACGATTCGCTTCTCGACAGCACGCGACATCACCTGTTGCGCGTGGGAATCATCGGGGGGGTCGCGGCAACCGCGACGACACACAGCTACACGCGCGTGTGGGCAGGGTGGGAATGGCGCCGGGAAGACTTTGACACTACCGGTACCTCGCGGGTTCCGTACTCGGTGTTTTCGACCACGCGGGCGGGCATCGAAATCGGGTCGGTGCGGTTCCGCGTGCTGGAGCACTTCAACTCCTACGCGCGGCGTGAGGACGTGGACGTCTCGCCCAAGCTACGGTTTGGCGTCGTGTTGCAGTCGGGGGTCGGCTACGAGCTGAGCGGGCAGACATCCGCCGTCTGGAAACGGGGATTTGCCGTGTTGCGTCTGGCGGCGAATGGGTTGGACTCGACGCGGACACGAGGGGAGCTGACGGTCGTGAGCCAGGACATCTCGCGCCACACCTTGATCGCGCACGCGGAGGGCGGGATCGTGACGCATCCCAAGCCGGGCGCGGAGTTCGATCCCTGGGTGGTGCAGCGCGGGCCCAGGTTGTTCGGCGCGCACGACTTCACCGGGACGCGCACGACCTGGTTTGCGTTCGAAGATCGGATCCTGGTCGCCGACGAGATTCTGGGGCTGATGGCGGTTGGTCTCGCCCCGTTTTTCGATTATGGCGGCGCGTGGTATGGTAACGAGCCCGCGCGCCAGGGAGGCGACGCCGGCCTGGCGCTACGCTTCGGGCCGACGCGGGCCGTGCGTGGGGACGCGGCCGAGCTGGCGTTCGGCTATCGATTCGGGCAGGGAATGCAGGGGAAGCGCTGGGCGTTCACGGTGCGGAAAGGGTTCTCGTTCTGAAACTGCTCAAGGGGCAGGCATGATGACGCACGTCGATTGGATCGGCTGGCTGGCGACTGCGGTGTTCCTCGTCTCGTATTTCACGAAGACGCCGGTAGGGTTGCGGCGCGTGCAGGGAGTCGCCGCGGGCTTGTGGGCGCTGTACGGCGTGATGATCCACTCGCTTCCCGTCATCGTAGCGAACATTCTCGTCACCAGCGTGGCAGTGGTGTCGTCGTTCAGGAAGCCTTCCGCTTTGGCTTCTCCTCCATGAGCGCCATCGGATTCTTGTCGGGGTCGTGAAAGAACGCCATCCATAAGTCGTAGTCGGCCGCTTCGTGCACGCGATGCGGCTTGCCCTCGAATTTGACGCCGCGCCCCGCGAGCGAGCGGTGCACCCCCTCGATGTCTTTCACTTTCAAATAGAGAACCGAGCCGGGATGATCCTGCTCGGCGGTTTCCGGCGGCGACAGCATGAGCCGCACCGACCCAATCTGAAAAAACGCCAGCGACGGCGGCGCCTGAAACAGGAACGGCAGGCCGAGCGTGTCGCGGTGAAACTTCACGGCGCGATCCAGGTCGTGGACCACGTTCGTCACCTGTGCGAGCTCCATTGCTCCTCCCGGAGAAAGTAGTTAGCTTATGCTAAGTAATTATGAGATCCGCCTCCCGTCAAGCCCCTGCCCGGACGATCGCCGACCGGCTGCATTCCGCCGCCATCCATCTGCTGCGGCGGCTGCGTGTTGAGGACAAGGCGATGGGCTTGACCGGGCCGCGCGCTTCCGCGCTATCGGTTCTCGTATTTCGCGGGCCGCTCACCATGAGCCAACTCGCCGAGGCCGAGCAGGTGCGGCGACCGACGATCACGCGCCTGGTGGACGGGTTAGAGCGGCGAGGTCTTGTGCGTCGTGTGAGTCACGCCGGCGATGGCCGTGTGCAGCTGGTCGAGGCCACGGCGGCGGGACGGCGACTGTTGCAGAAGGGGCGTGCGCGCCGCGTCGAGCGACTGATGTGCGGGATCGTGCAGCTCGGTGGCGAGGATCAGCGCGTACTCGCGCGGGCGGCAGAACTGATGGAGGCTCTGCGGGGTTGAGAGGTCCTAGGCTGCCACCAGTTTTGCCACCATGGTGCTGCTATCGCGCGACCACGCCGACGTCGATCCGCCCCCCCACTAGCCGGACAGTCAGCGAGGCGAGACTCGGCGCAATGAGGTCGGCTCCCTCGACCGCGCTTGCTCCGTACGTGCTGAGAACACCAATGGTCCGCATTCCAGCTCGGCGCCCGGATTCGATGCCTGCCGGCGCATCTTCTATCACAACGCATCTGGCCGGCGAGACATCAAGTTGGCGCGCTGCCGTAAGGTACGGCTCGGGATGAGGTTTCCCGAAAAGGACGTCTTCAGAGCAAATCAGAATGGGTGGACGGGGAAGTCGCGCATGACGCGTTCTCAACTCAGCAGCGGCTCGCGCGCCCGAGGTCACAACCGCCCACGCTCGTGGCGGAAGTTCGCCGACTCGTGCGAGTCGACCAATACTCCGTCGAGATCGAACAGAATCGCATCGCAGAGGAAACGAGCGGTCGTCATTTTGGTAAGGCCAGCGACCTAGTAAAAGAACCCAGGCGCCTAGGGCGGCGATGCATGCCGCCACCGTCGGAAGTGGCCGAGCAACTGCTCCAGCTCTTCCGGCGGAATCGATTCGCGGGGAAGATGACCCAACGCGCGGATCGTTTGTCGCATCTGATCCAAGTAGGTCGTGCAAAAGGGACACATCGCGAGATGCGCGTCGAAGCGCTCGCGATCCGCCGCCGCAAGGCTCTCCTCGAGGTAGTCGGTCACGAGCTCTACGAGCTCTTGGCAGGTCAAGTCCTGAGATGACGGTGTCGCCATGTCGCTAGCCCGGGTCAAAGTGGCTCTCGAGCGCCCCGCGGACACGGCTTCGCGCTCGGTGCAAGAGCACCCTCTGATTGGTCTCGGTGATCCCCAAAACGTTACACGCTTCTTCAGCCGACCAACCTTCAACATCCCGCAGCGTGATCACCTCGCGCTGCGCGGGCGGGAGGCGAGCGATCTCCAGAGCGATCAAGTCGAGCGTCTCGCGGGCGAGCAGCTGATCCTCCGGTGAGCCCCCCCAGGCCTTCGGCGGCGACGCCCAGTGATGCGGCCACTGCGGATCGCTTGCCCCTAGGAATCGGTGGGCGGGCACAGCGGATTCGCCGCTCTCGATTGTTGCGTCGCCGAGCGCTGAGAACGGCAGAGTCCGGCCCTCGCGCTCCGCGCGGGTGCGCGCGCGATTGACGAGAATGCGAAACAGCCAGGTCTTGAAGGATGACCGGCCCTCGAATTTGTGGATCCCCTGAAGCACGCCGAGCCATGTGTCCTGCACGACGTCTTCGGCTACAGCGCGACTTCCCGCATAGACCAGTGCCAGTCGGAGGAGCGGCCCCTGATACCGCTCGACGAGTTGCACGAAGGCCGCCTCGTCGTGCCGCCTGAGTGCATCGATCAGCTGCGCTTCGTCGTCCGCGGCGTGCCGCATCATGGAAACAGGAAGCCCTCACAGCAGGGAGATGACTGTAACGCTGGGCGACCATGCCGGACTATGCCCGCAGACAGTGTTTCGGACACTACACTCCACACAGGAGCTTCCAATGTCGACTAGCACCAGCACAACGGCGGCGCTTGCGGGCCCGGTCCGTCTTCCATCGTACGCGCGCAGCGTCGACTTTATCAGCACGGCGGGCACGATCGTCCTGCGTTACGGATTGGTCGTGCTGCTTCTCCTCTGGGGAAGCGCCAAGTTCGGCGCCTTCGAAGCGCAAGCCATTCAACCGCTC
>QHUF01000007.1:0-3090 GCA_003221075.1 Gemmatimonadota bacterium | reverse complement strand
GAGCCTCGCGGCCGCCGGCATGTTCGTCGTCACCCTCTCGTTACTCGTCACCACGCCAGGCGTGCTCGCGCCGACGAACCCGATGGGCGGCTTCCTCATGAAGGACGTCATCCTGCTCGGCGCCGCGCTGTTCACGTCCGGGGAAGCGCTGCGCGCGACGCGAGGCTCCGTCGCATGAGCAGCGCAGTTGTCGCACGCAGGGCAGGGCGTCGCGAATGGATCGGTCTCGTCGCGATCGCCCTGCCCTGCGTGAGGGCCGCATTACCAATCGAACGGACGGGCTCATCGGGAGTCCGAAGGAAGCGGCAGCGAGGCCTGGCCGAACACGTACCGCCAGCCGCTGCGGGTCCGGACGTACGTGTCGCTGAACCAAAGTCGATAATCGAACGGCGTCCCCTTGTCGGTTCCCTTCTCCCACAGGAGTGCGGTAACGACCGCAGTGTTCTGCCAGACCCGAACGGTCCGGTTGGTGTCCTCCTGATGTTCGTAGATCAGGTCGGCACGGTTGGCCTCTCTGAGCAAGTCGGCCTTCGAGAAGACCCGTCCTCGCCCGGTGACGAGCACAAAATCATCCGCCAGGATGGCACTCATGGTGGCGGCGTCGTGACTTCGGACCGCCGCCTGGTACCGCGTATCGAGCGCGGCCACGATAACCCGGTCATCATTCTGAGAGCTCATTCTTCCGAAGCTGGACGCGAGCACGATGCCTCCCGTGAGACCTGCTAGAATCACTCTCATCGCGGTACCCCAGGTGACGGTGGGCCCTTCTTGTTATGGTCGTGGCTTTCCGAAACCTCATTGACCCGGTTTGTGACGACTGCGTTCATCGAACGACCGGCTGCTGAACGCACCAGAGGCGACACGGTACCGCAGTCTAGCGCGTCACGCACGCCGGACTCGGACCTCGAGTCCTGAGACTCGACCTGTTCCTGGACTCGGATTACGCGTCCGAATCCGGCGGGTGCACTGGACGACAGTGAGAAGACGTCCGAGGTCGGTCAAGCAATCAGACGCGGTGCTTTGGCCCGGAGCGCCATGGCCAGCGGTACCATCAGCAGCGCGATCACGGCGCAGATCGCGGCGATGAGCTCCAAGGCGTGGGCGAATGCCCCGTGTGCAGTCGCCAGCAGCTCGACGCCGAGGTGAGCGGGCAGCCCTTGAGCCACCGCCACGGCGCCGCCCAGCGTTGCCCGGGCGATCGGGACGCTTTGGGCCATTGCCGCGCGATACACCGCGACGCCGATGCTGCCGAGAATCGCGATCCCGAGCGCGCCGCCGAGCTCTGAGCTGGTCTCCGAGAGCGCCGACGCGGCGCCGGCCCGTTCGACGGGTGCACTCCCGATGATCAGGTCAGTCGCCAGGATGACCACTGGAGATATGCCCACGGAATAGAGAATGGACGCGATGATGATGATGGCGAGACCGGATGTCTTTTCGACCTGGGTGAGCACCGCAAAGCCGACGGCCGCCAGCGCCAAGCCGCCCGCCATCGTGAATGCCGGACCAAACCGGCGCGCGATCCGTGGCACGAGGAAGGAGCCGACCACGAACCCGAGCATGGAGGGCATGGTCGCGAGCCCCGCCTGCAGCGGCGAGAGCCCGAGTACCAGCTGCAGGTACTGCGCGATGAAGACGTACGCTCCGAACACGACGAACGTTCCGAGCAGATACAGGACCAGGGCGGCGCTGAAGGCCCGCGATCGGAAGAGCTGAAGGTCGATCAGCGGGTTCGCGAGACGCCGCTGTCGCCGCACGAACGTGATGCCCAGTGCCAGACCGGACAGAATAGAGAAGACCGCCGGCCATCTGAGGCCGTCCTGGACGATTCGTTTGAGGCCGTAGATCACTGCCAGCACAGCGACCAGCGACAAGGCAGCGCTGAGAAGATCCAAGCGGCGTCCGTCAGGAATGCGATATTCGGGCAGCAGCACCGGTCCCAGCACCAGCAGAAGCAGCATAACGGGCACGCCAATCAGGAACACCGAGCCCCACCAGAAATACTGGAGCAGTACCCCGCCGATGAGCGGGCCGATCGCGCCGCCGACGGAATAGCTCGTGACCCACACGCCGATCGCGACGGTGCGTTGATGGGGATCGTGGAACATGTGGCGGATCAGGGACAGCGTGGACGGCGCCAGCGTCGCACCCGCGATCCCGAGCAGCGCGCGGCTCGCGATCAACATCTCGGGCGTCCTCGAAAACGCGGCGACCACCGAGGCGAACCCGAACGCTGCGGCGCCGATGAGGAGCAGCCGGCGGCGGCCGATCCGATCGCCGAGGGTTCCCATCGTAATCAGCGATCCCGCGATGAGGAATCCGTAGATGTCGACGATCCACAGCAGCTGCGCGCTGCTGGGGTGGAGATCGGCGCTCAGCCGGGGCACGGCAAGATTGAGCACGGTGAGATCCATGGAGTAGAGCAGGCATGGCAGAGCGATGACGGCTAAGCCGATCCACTCGCGGCGTGTCGCGGTCGTCACCGCCGGGGATTCTCGGCCATTTCCTTTATAGCCTCGAGCTCTCGACTTTTGGCGTAGGCGTCATACCACATCTGCGCTTCTGGATCGATCGACAGATCGCCGAGCGAAAAGGTGACCTTCGTTCCGTTTTTCGCCTCCTCGAGCGCGAGGGCGTAAGTGACTTCGCCCGCCTTGGCCTGCCGCCGCCAGCTGACGTCGGAGAGATCGAGCACGAGGCGTTTGCCTGGCACAAACATCGTGACCGTGCCCGTGAGGTACGGCTTGCCGGTGTCGTCGGCCCAGACCACGCGGCTCCCAAGGGCAAGCGGGACGCTCTCATCCACGACCGGCTCCACGAGCATCCAGCGCTTCATGGCACTCGGCGAGACGATGAACTCCCACACCTCGGCTGCGGTCGCCTGAATCTGGATGGCTCGTTTGACGGTGAGTTTTTTCATAGTTTCTCGCGCATGTACAGATCCGCCGACCACTTCAGCGTCGCGAACACGTCCCTCAGCATGCGAGTGCCAGCGCCGGCACGCTCGCCGGATTCGGACGCGTAATCCGAGCATTGTAGGACACTCTTATCTCGGGGCCTATTGAGATCGCTGAACGGGTCTTGTACCACATC
>QHUF01000412.1 GCA_003221075.1 Gemmatimonadota bacterium | reverse complement strand
GCTGAGCAGATTGACGATGACCTGTTCCAGGCGATTGGCATCGCCGACGACCGTCGGCAGCTCGGGATCGAGCCGCCCGCCGATCAAGATCTCGTCGATGGTGAAGCGATAGGACACGAGGTCGATGGCGCTGCGGACCACGTCGTTCATGTTCACGGTCGCACTGCGCTTTTCACCCGCGCGCACGAACCGCAACAGACCCCGCAGCAGCTTCGCGGCGCGCTGCGCCTGCCGCAGGATGCTCTGCATTTCGTTGCGTTGTTCCGCCGGCAGGTTGCCGTCGGCCAGCCGCAGCTCGGCGTGGCTGGCGATTGCCATCAGCGGATTGTTCACCTCGTGCGCCACTCCGCCCAGCAGCTCGCCCGCGGCCGCGAACCGGCCCTGCTCCTCGGCCCGGTCGCGCAACACGCGCGTCATATGATTGAAATGGGTCCCGACCGTCCCCAGCTCATCGTCCCGGGCCACCGGGACCTGCGTACTCAAGTCACCTTCCGAGACGCGCCGGATGGCGCGCTCGATTTCGGTGAGCGGCGTCCAGATCCGCCGTCGCACGATGAACAGCGCGACCGGCAGCAGCACCGCGCCGACAATGAGCACGACCACCGCCATTGCCGAACCAAGATTCCCCGTCAGCGCGAGTGTCACCGCCGCGCCGTACACCATCGCCGCGACGACGACGCCCACAATCAGCACACGGAGGCTACTAGACGGATTGCGTGACACGGCCTAATCTCCCCGTTCCCGACTCGCACCAAGGTACAATCAATGCGTTCTTTCGGCATACTCCTGACATTCGTTGTCCTTGGTGCGGCCGCGTGCTCCCATGCGACAGCCCGCCAGTCCGCACCGGCGCCGGCCCCCGCCCGGCAGGATACGTCCCGGGCCGCATCCGGCCGTCAGCAGGGGCCTGACCAGGGCCATGTTCGGCAAGGAGTTTCTGCTCGTCGCCGATCAGCGCGGCACGATCCGCGGTGTGCGCTACGCCGGCGAGGAAATCAGCAATCGGATCGTCGTCTGGGAGCGGATGGGCAACAAGGTCTTTCTGCGGATCGTCTCGTACGCGATGCGCGCCGACAGCACGCACTCCGTCGCCCGCGCGGTTCGGCTGTCCAACATCGCGCCGATCATCATGAGCTTCGACGTCGCGTCGTGGCACACTCCCGACAGCGCCGCGGTGATCGAAACCACGAAGCTCTTCACGACCGACGTCGCGGAGCTGAACCTGCACCAGTTGGGCATGCGGATTCGCCGCATGGATCCGTCGCGCTCCGTGGTCGATCGTGCGCGGTCGTTCCCGCGCAACGTCGAAGTGAGCGCGCTGCAGACCTTCGAGGTCGACTCGGTGCCGGGTCCCGCCGGCGCTCCGCCGAACCGGTCGCTCAACTCGATCACGATGTTGATGAACTACTCGATGGTGCTGCTGCCGGACAAACCGATGATGGCTCGGCTGTGCGATGACCGCGTGGGTTATTTCAATCTCTCGTTCGAGAATTACGACGACGATCGTGTCTCGGGCGCACGCCGCTGCTTCATCAAGCGCTTCCGGCTCGAGCCAAAGGATCCCAACGCCGCCGTCTCCGATCCCATCCAGCCGATCGTCTGGTACATCGATCCCGCGACGCCCGCCAAATGGGTGCCGTGGCTGATCAAGGGCGTAGAGATGTGGGAGCCGGTGTTCCGCGCCGCCGGTTTCAGCAACGCGATCACGGCCAAGGTCGGGCCGACGGCCGATCCCAATTTCGATCTCGACGACGCGCGCAACTCGACCATCCGCTGGCTGCCGTCGACGATCGAGAACGCATACGGCCCCAGCGTCAGCGATCCGCGCTCGGGCGAGATCATGAATGCGAACATCGGCTTCTACCACAACATCACGAGCCTGGTGGAGGCCTGGTACTGGACCCAGGCCGGCGCGGCGGATCCGCGCGCCCGTACCCTGCCGTTCCCCGATTCGCTCATGGGTTTGATGGTGGCGTACGTCGCCACTCACGAGGTCGGCCACAGCCTCGGCCTGCGCCACAACATGGTGGCGTCTACGTACTACCCGGTGGACTCGCTCCGCAGCAAGTCGTTCACCTGCCGGATGAAGGGCACGAGTCCGTCGATCATGGACTACGCGCGCTACAACTACGTGGCACAGCCGGGCGACAGCGCGTGCCTGATGCAGGGCATTGGGCCGTACGACTTCTTCGCGATCGACTGGGGCTATCGCCGCATTCCTACCGCCCCGTCACCGGATGCCGAGCGCCCCATTCTCGACTCGCTCGCGCGGCAGCAGGACGCGCAGCCGTGGGATCGCTGGATCGGCGACGGCGAGGCGGTCGACCCGCGGATCATCACCGAAGCGCTCGGCGACGATCCCGTGAAGGCGAGCGGCTACGGCGTCCGCAACATCAAGCGCCTCGTGCCGATGTTGATCCCCGCCACCACTGGTGACCGGCTCGACAACTACGACCGGCTCGACGACCTGTACACCGAGCTGATCGCGCAGTGGGCGCGCGAGATGAACCACGTCGCGGTCGTGGTCGGCGGCGTCTATCAGTTCACGAAGTACGCCGGCCAGACGGGCCGAGTCTATCAACCCGTGCCGCGCGCGAAGCAGGCGGAGGCGGCGCAATTCCTGAACGACAACGTCTTCACCACGCCGTCGTTCTTCTTCGATCCCGAAATCCTGCGACGCATCGAACCCACCGGGTTCGTAGAGCGGGTGCGCCAACGCCAGACCGCGGTACTGAACCTGCTGTTCCAGGACTCAC
>QHUF01000006.1 GCA_003221075.1 Gemmatimonadota bacterium | reverse complement strand
GTTTCGGGCACGGGCATCGTGACCGGAGTGCCGTAAACGGCGGCCGACGACGCATAGACGATGCGGCGAGTCCCGCTCGTTCGACCTGCGCGCAGCACGTTCAGGCCGCCGAGCACGTTCACGCGGGCGTCGAAGTCCGGCTCGCGCACCGAGCGGCGCACATCCGTCTGCGCCGCCGCATGGAACACGACCTCCGGCTTGAATCGCGTGAAGACGTCCCGGAGCGCGACCGGATCACAGATATCGACGCGCTCGAACTGCGGGCCCGGGGGGATGTTGCCCGCGGATCCCGTCGAGAGATCGTCCACCACGCAGACCGTGTGGCCGCTCGCCACCAGGCGATCGACGATATGGGAGCCGATGAATCCCGCTCCACCCGTCACCAGCGCGCGCTGACCGACGCCTGTCACGCCGTGACGATCCCCAACTGCGGCCACGTCTTCCAGCGGCCGCGGGTGAAGTCTGGGAACTCCGCCGGCCGGCCCCCGTTGGCCACCGACCACTCGGAGAGAGGCGTGACGACGCTGAGTGCCACGGCGTCGTAGACGTTCATGTCGGTGGGCACGCCTTCGCGGAGGCACTTGATGAGCCGGTAGTCCTCGAGGTAATCCATGCCGCCGTGCCCGGCGCCTCGACTCTTTTCCTCTATCTGCTTCCACAGCGGATGGTCGAACTCGGCCCGGTAGGACTCCGCCGGATCCCACTCGTCCGGTTTGCTCCGCCCCTCGATATAGACGCGATCGGGGTAGCCCTGAAACAGACCGCGCGTGCCCTGGACGATGTGGACCCGGCTGTAGGGGCGTGGGAGGTTCGTGTCGTGGCTGACGCAGATGGTTCGCCCGTTGGCCGTCTTGATCAGGCTCACGTTGACGTCACCCAGGACGTACTGCTCCTGCCGCTGCGGCGAGCCCTCGGCGAAATGCTCGCGGGCGTACAGTTGCAGTCCCCGCGAGGGGGTGCTCATCGAGACCAACGAGGCGAAGCGATCGCCGCGATTGATGTCCATGCAGTTGGCGACGGGGCCCAACCCGTGCGTCGGGTAGAGATTGCCGTTGCGTTTCATCGCATGCGCGCGGCGCCATAGCCCCTCACCTTCGCTGCTGAACTTTATGGAGCGCAGGTCGTGCATGTATCCGCCCTCGGCGTGCAGGATCTCGCCGAACACGCCCTGGCGGACCATGTTGAAGACCATCATCTCCATCCGGCCGTACGTGCAGTTCTCCATCATGACGCAGTGCTTCCCGTACTTCTCGGCGTGCTCGACCAGGGCCCAGCAGTCATCCACGGTGTAGGCGGCGGGCACCTCGGTGGCGGTGTGCTTGCCATTGCGCATCGCCGCGAGGCAGATCGGGACGTGCCACTCCCAGGGCGTGGCGTGGAATACCAGGTCCAGCTCCTCCTGCTCGCACATGCGGACGAAGTCGGTGGGACTGCGCGAGTAGCCCGTGGGGCGCGGGAATCCCGCGTGCTCGACCAGATCCTGAATCCTGGTCACCTTTTCGGGCACGATGTCGTCCACGGCCTTGATCACACACCCCTCGATCCGCAGCAGGTTCTCCACGTGCGCGGTCCCCTGCCCGCCGACGCCGACGAAGCCAATCCGGACCGTCTCGATGGGTGGGGCTGCGAAGAACGGCCGTGGCTCAGATGAGGTGGCGTGGACGGAGTGCGCGCAGGCCCCGGTCTCGCCCAGGGCGGCGAGACCGAGCCCGCCTGCGATGAGCTTCAGCGCCTCGCGCCGGTCCAGGTCGTCCCTACTCGAGGTCACGAGAACCTCCCAGTGTCAGTTCGAAAACCGGGTCTTGAACGTCTGCCCGTAGGTCGTCGGCGTTCCATCGTAATTCGTGATCAGGTCGAGCGGACTGCCCCACACGTCCCACACCCAGGCGAGATAGCTCCCCTGGCGCGCATCCATCCAGTCCATCAACGAGGTCACGAACGCGCTGCCGTGGTCGTCTTGCCCCAGGCTCGCCAAGCACCAGCGGAACCTGCAGTGCCACCGGGGCCGCAGTGCTGTCCCAACACGCCTTGGTGCCTCCCACCATGATGACGTTCGTGGCGCCCGCGCTGCGGACCGAATCCACCAGCTCCTGCATGCCGGCCGCCTGGAAGCTCATCCCGCTACAGGTTCCGCCGTCCCGCCAGCAGCGCCACGCCTCGGCCGTGTTCGAGTTGCTGTCCGGAAACGGCTCGTTGAACAGGTCGAAGATCACCGCGTTGTTGCCGCTGTAAGCAGCGGCAACTTCCCGCCAGAATTTCGGCGTGTGGTCGCGATTCGGCATCGGTGCCTGACCGAGCGCGATCGCGGTCCCCGCGGCGCTCCAGTGCAGCTCCAGGATCACGACGAGTCCGGCGCGGTTCAGGCGTCCCACGAAGTCGCTGATCGCTCGGGCGTAGGCGGCACCCGAGTACGCCGGCGATACCCCGTTGATCGCGAGCCAACACGTCTCGTTGAGCGGCACGCGGACCACGTTCGCTTTCCACGACGCAATCGCCGCCACCGACGCGGAGTCCGACGGGCCGTCGAAGAAGCCCCACCCCTGCGCGCAGGCGTACTCGGTTCCGGAGCGATTCACGCCCTTCAGCCGGACAACGTGCCCGGCACTATCGACCAGTTGATTCCCTTGAACGTGCAGCGCCGGCGCTGGTCCCGGTGGTGGTGGTGGCGGCGGCGGTCCACCCGACCCGATCGCCGTGCTACGGCAAGCGGCCACCATTGCGATCGCCACCAACGCTGCGTACCGCACGCGCCTACTGCCCCGCTGCCTCCCACTGCTGCCGGGTGATCACCTGGATGGGTTCGAGCTTCTTGCCTCTGAGCGCCGCATTGATTCCCGTCAACTCGCGCGTCGCCCAGGCGTCGAAATCCCGCACCACATCCGTCAACTCGCGCGCGATCGCGTCGGCGCGCTCGATCTGCGTCTCCGCCGGGCCGCCGTCGTAGAACACGATGTTGCTGTACAAATCGGTGAGATTCTCGCGCAGCCGCTCCTCGCCCGTGATCATTCCGCCTTCTTTCGTCGCCACGATCTTTTTGCGCAGCGCGTCCACCGCCGCCGATGCGGCGCGCAGCCGCTTCGTGACGGCGTCGGAAGCCGGCAATCTCCCGGCGCGCTCCTCCAGCGCCTGGCGCACGCCGTTCATGCGCTCGACCGCGAACGTCATGTCGCCCAGCGTCCCTTTGATCTTCAGCGCCAGGTCAAGCGACGCCTGTCGCTCCGCTTGCGTGTGGGTCCCCCGGGGATCGGGGACGAGCACGAGCTGCGTCGTGAAAGTCGCCGTGTCCTTGGTCAGCTTGATCGTGTACGTCCCCGGCAGGACGCGCGGGCCGAACGCCGCACCGAACGCGGCGCTCGCCGCAGGCGGCACGCGGGGCGGCGCCAGCCGCATCGACCACGTCGCGCGATTCAAGCCGCGCCGTTTGCTCGTCGGCATCGTGCCCACCAGTTTCCCGCTCGCGTCGTACACCTCGAGCTTCATGTCGCCGAAGATGTGCCGGCGCCGCTGGTAGTAGGTAATCACGGCGTCGCTGGGAGGATTCGCTCCGACGAACATGGCATCGCCGTTCGCCCAGCCACCGCCCGACTGGAGACGCTGCGCCGTCGGACGATCGGGCAAAAACGCGACCGGGCTGGCGAGCACCCCGGGCGTCAACGCGCGCAGCGGCGAGATGTCGTCGACGATCCAGATCCCGCGTCCGTGCGTCCCGATCACGAGGTCATGATCGCGCGGATGGATCGCGAGATCGCGCACCGCGACCGCCGGTAAATCGCCGCCCTTGTAGTGCGCCCACTGCTTCCCGCCGTCCACCGAAACCCACAGCCCAAGCTCGGTGCCGAGGAACAGGAGGTTGGGATTGACCAGATCTTCCTTTATTACGTGCGCATAGCCGCGCACCGGGCTGTCAGGCGCCACCACGGGTGTCCAGGTCGCCCCGAAGTCGGTCGACTTGTAGGCGTAGGGCCGCATGTCGCCGAACGTATGCAGATCGAACGTCGCGTAGATCGTGCCCGTGTTGAAATGGCCGGGCTCGACTGACGAGACCCACGCGTTCTTGGGCAGGCCCGTGATGTTGGCGACGGCATTCGTCCATGTTTTCCCGCCGTCCCGCGTGACCTGCAGATTCCCATCGTCGGTACCCGCCCACGCCCCCGGACTGCTCCTGCCGCTGCTTGTCCGGGTCGTTGGTCGTCAGGTCCGGGGAGATGCGGTCCCAGGTCTGACCGTGGTCTTTTGTGCGAAAGAGGAACTGCGCGCCGATGTAGACCGCTCCGTTGTCGCCCACGTGGACGGGAGTATTCCAGTTGAAGCGCAGCTTCCCCTCCTGGTATCGCGGCAGCGGCTGCAGGCTGCGCACCTCGTGCGTCTTGCGGTTGACGCGGCCGATCGCCCCGCCCTGGGCCTCGGCGTAGAGGTAGTCGGGATCGGTGGGATCGGCGAACATCCAGAAGCCGTCGCCGCCGTACATGTTTTCCCACTGGTGATTGGTGATTCCGCCGGGAAACTCCGACGGCCCCACCCAGGAGCTGTTGTCCTGCAGGCCGCCGTACACGTTGTACGGCCGCGCCATGTCGACGCTCACGTGGTAGAACTGCGACACGGGAAGATTCTCGTTCTTCACCCACTTGTTGCCGGCGTCGTAGGAGAACCAGAGCCCGCCATCGTCGCCGGTAATCACGTTGTCGGTGTTGTTGGGATCGACCCACACGTCGTGGAAATCGCCGTGCGCGCCGCCCGCGATGCCGCTGAAGCTCTTCCCGCCGTCGGTACTGACGATGAGGCCACCGTCGGGCTTGTACACGCGGTCCGGGTCGCGCGGATCGACGATCAGGTTCGCGAAATAAAACGGCCGCCAGATCATGTTCTGGCTGCGATCGAGCATCTGCCACGTCTTACCGCCGTTGTCGGACCGGTACAGCGCGTTCAGCGGCGGGACCGCTTCGATGAAGGCGTAGACGATGTCCGGCTTCGATGGCGCGACGGTGACCGCCACCCGGCCCCACGGTTTCGGAGGTAGTCCCGCGGCGCTCGTCGACGTGAGCTCGGTCCACGTCGCGCCGCCGTCCGTACTCTTAAAGAGACCGGAAGCGCTTGGGGCCGTCGCGCTGTCGCCGCCCGAGCGGAATGTCCAGCCGCGGCGGCGGAAATCCCACATCCCCGCATAGAGCGTCTTGGGATGCGCTGGATCCATCGTCAGCAGCGAGCACCCTGTCGACAGGTTGGCGCCGCGGAGCACCTTGGTCCACGTCTTTCCACCGTCGGTGGTCTTGTAGACGCCGCGCTCGTCGCTGTCGCTCCAGAGCTTCCCCGGCACGCACACGTAAACCGTGTTGGTCTCCGTCGGATCGACGAGGATCTTCACGATGTGCTCGGAGTTGCGCAGCCCCATGTTCGTCCAATTGTCGCCGCCATCGTCCGACCGGTAGATCCCGTCGCCGATGGAGACGCTGTTGCGCATCCACGATTCGCCCGTACCGACCCAGATGACTTTGGGATTCTTCGGATCGATCGTCACCGCGCCGATCGACTGCACGGGCTGCTTGTCGAAGACCGGCTTGAAGGTCGTGCCGCCGTTCGTCGACTTCCACACGCCCCCACTCGCTGACCCGACGTAGATCGTGAGCCGAACTCCCTCGTGCACGGCGTCGAGCGTCGCGATGCGGCCGCTCATCGCCGCCGAGCCGATGTTGCGCGCGCCGAGGCCGGAAATCGTTTCCGAATCCACCTTGACGGCAGGAGCGGGTTGCTGCGCGATCAGCAGCAGCAGGAGGAGGTTCATGGCCGAGCTCCAGGCCGTACGAACCGCTGGTCATCGAGCGGGACGTTGGCCTCGATTTTGTCGTACGTGATTTTCGAACGGTCGCTGCTGCTGCTGCCCTTCGGCCCCGACTCCGACGAGAACGGCAGATACACGCCGTTGACCTGCTTGTAGTCGCCGAGCGAGGTCTCGAATTCCTGCGGGGCTCCGCGAATCATGCGCCGGGTGTCGATGCGGATGGGGACATAGTACTCGGTATCCAGGTAGTAGAAGCTGACGTCACCGTTCGGGCGTGTGACTTTGAGTTTGTACGCGTCGCTCCCCTCGATCTGCTCGATGCCCTGATACTCGACCTTATTGCCTTTGGCCTGATAGTTGACGAGGGGGCCGTCGAAATCGGCATCGTCGAGAATGCCGTGCATCTCTTCTTCACCGAGCGATTCGGGATCGCGCTTGCCTTGCCACGGCTCGATTTTCCAGCCGCTCTTCCCGTCGTACGCGTTGAGACCCGTCATGCCTTGAATGGAGAACTCCTCGCGTACGCTGTTGGGGCGTTTGTTCTCCTGCACGACGACCGCCTCGAACCCGCCACCGCCGGTGAATTTTCCCGTGCGCCGCAGCGTCTGCAGCGCCTGCATGCGGGCCAGGCCGCCGGACGCCTGGATGTATTTGGCGATGAGGCTGTCGGCAGACTGAGCGGAAAGCGACGCCGCACACAACGTGAGCGCTGCTGGGGCCACGAGTTTCAGTAGGATGCCACGCATGATCGTTTCCTCCGAGGGACGCTGAACATACCCGCCTGTCGCGCGCTTGCAACCGCGAGCGTACTTTCTTCGCCTATGGCGTCTGTCTCGTCTCGCGACTTCCCGAACCTCACGGTGCTGTCGCACCCGTTGATCCAGCACAAGCTCTCGATCCTGCGCGACAAGCGCACCAGCACGCGCGACTTCAAGCAGCTGGTGAACGAGATCGCCATGCTCATGGCGTACGAAGTGACGAAGGATCTGCCGCTCGAGCCGGTCGAAATCGAAACGCCGCTCGAGAAAATGACCGGCAGCCAGGTGGCCGGGAAAAAGCTGACGCTCGTTCCAATCCTGCGAGCCGGCCTCGGCATGGTCGAAGGGATCTCGCAGCTGATTCCCTCCGCGCGGGTGGGCCATATCGGCTTGTACCGCAATCACGACACGCTCCAGCCCGTGGATTACTACTTCAAGATTCCGTCGGGGGAAGCGGATCGCGCGTTCTTCCTGCTGGACCCCATGCTCGCAACCGGCGGGTCCGCGGTGGCTGCGGTCAGCGCCCTCGCCCGTGCCGGTGCGCCGCTGCAGCGGATTCGGTTCATGTGCCTGGTGTGCGCCCCCGAAGGCGTGAAGGCGATGCTGGATGCCCACCCCAAGGTGCCCGTCTACAGCGCTTCGCTCGATCGCGAGCTCAATTCCAAGGGCTATATCCTCCCCGGCCTGGGGGATGCCGGCGACCGGCTATTTGGCACCAGGTAAGCCCCTCCCACGTAACCCTTTTGTCGTCCCCCGTGTCCCATCAGTAGTTACGAGCCCAGTCCGTCACCTCGGAGCGCCGTGGACGAATCACAGCTTATTGCCCGCGTCCGCGCCGGGGATAGCGCCGCAGAACGCGCGCTCTATGACGCACATGTGGACCGCGTGTACCGCCTGGCTTTCCGGCTCGCGGGCGACGATGCCCTCGCGCAGGATTTCACCCAGGAAACGTTCATTCGCGCGTTCGACCGGCTCGGCTCGTTCCGTGGCGATGCCGCGTTTTCGACCTGGCTGCATACGATCACGACCACGGTCGTCTTGAACGGCTTGCGGAAGGTGAAGCGGTTTCGGCAGCGGGAAGCGGACATCGACGACGCGCACGAGATCGGCGTAGTGCAACGGCACGCCGAACCGGATCTGAAAGCGCGGCTCAAGCAGGCGATCGATGATCTGCCGGAGGGTTACCGGACGGTGTTTTTGATGCACGATGTCGAGGGCTACACACACGAAGAAATCGGCGTCGCATTGGGCGTCGAGACCGGCACGTCGAAGGCCCAGCTGTCGCGCGCGCGCGCGAAATTGCGCGTGGCACTGTCGGACTTCGCAGGAGAATGGGTGAAATGATGGACCAGCACGAAGACCCGAAATTCGAACAGTGGCTCAAAGATGCGGCCAAGTCGTACCATTCCCCAGTCCCCACTCCCAGTGAGGAGATGTGGAAGAGGATCGAGACCGCTCGCCGAAGTAAGCGCGTCATCGAGCTCCGTCCCTGGATGCGTTGGGTGGTCGCCGCCGCGGCCGTGCTGATCCTCGGGATCGGCATCGGTCGTTGGTCGGCGAATCAGGCGTCGGCGCCGGCCGCCACCTCTACAGCTCCCGCGGGCACGCAGGTCGCCAATGAGATCGACTCGCTAGCCAACGTCGCCTACCAGGTCGCCGCGACACAATACCTCTCGCGCACCGAGGCCTTCCTGACGTCGTTCCGCGCGGACGCCAATCGTTCAGCGAACACCGCACGGCTCGCGCGCCAGGCGCGCGAACTGCTGGCGACCACGCAATTGATGCTCGATTCACCCGCGGCGGATAATCCGCGCCTGCGCTCGTTGCTCGAGGATCTGGAGCTCGTGCTGATGCAAATATCCCTGCTCAATCCGGTGCAGGACGGTCACGACCGCGATCTCATCACCCAAGGCATGAACCAAACGAACGTGTTGCCCAAGTTGCGCTCGGCGATTCCCGCCGGGCCAGTACCGGTGCGACGCACAGAAGGAGCACTCTGATGTTGTCTTACCTGTCCCTCTTGCTCGCCGTCACGACCGTGCAGGCAACGCCGACGCCCGCGCCACAGGCACGGCCACACCGCCGCCCACGCGCTGCGCTCGCACCGATCGTCGCTGCCGTGCCTGCACTCGAAGCGGGCGCTGCGGCGCTCGTCGCGGCACAGCCTGATATCGAAGCGCTCACCGTGCAGGCTCCCGTGCTCGCCATGGCCGCGAGCGATCTGCAAATGGCTGCGTATTCGCTGGCCGTGGCGCCGGTTGCGTTCGCCGCGCCGGTGTTCTACTGGGACGGCGATGACGACGAAGACGTCAGCGAACCCCGCTGGCAGGACCAGGCGCAGGCCGATGTGGCCGATTCGCTCTACCGCGCCGCGCGGCAAGCGCTGAACCGGAGCCAGTACACGCGCGCCGCAGAGCTCTTCAGCAGCATCCGCGATAAGTATCCGCGGTCCACCTATGTCCCCAACACGTACTACTGGCAGGCCTTTGCGCTCTATCGGGATGGATCGGAAGAAGCGTTGCGCGCTGCGCGCGAGGCGCTGCAGACACAGGCGTCCAAATTCCCCAAGGCGACCACGCGCCGGGACGCCGAAGCGCTGTTGCGCCGTGTGCAGGGTGGACTGGCGCGGCTCGGCGACCCCGATGCCACCGCGGACGTGACGGAAGAAGCGGATAACGTCGCTCCGCCGACTCCCGTGATCGCTGCGACACCACCCGTCGGTCCCGGCCCGGCGATCGTTGCACGGCCCGGACGCCCCTATCGCTTGCACAATGAATCGTGCGACGACGAGGATGACATCCGCATCGCAGCGGTCAACGCGCTGCTGCAGATGGACGCCGATCGTGCCGTGCCGATTCTGAAGAGCATTCTCGCACGGCGCGACAGCGGGTCGACGTGCCTGCGGCGCAAAGCGGTGTTCCTCGTCTCTCAGAAGCGCAGCTCTGAAACGTCCGCCCTTCTGCTCAATGCCGTGCGGTCGGATCCCGATCAGGAGGTCCGCGAACAGGCGGTGTTCTGGCTGTCCCAAGTGCCGGGCGACGAAACTGTGGCCGCCCTCGACTCGATCTTGCGCGATCCCAAGACGCCTCCCGAGATCCAGGAAAAAGCCATCTTCGCGTTGTCGCAGCACCGGAGCCCGCGCGCCGGCGCCGTTCTCCGGGATTTCGCCGCGCGGCGTGACGTCAGCACCGATCTGCGGGAGAAGGCGATCTACTGGATCGGGCAGAATCGGTCACCCGAGAACGCGCAGTTCCTCAAGGACCTGTTCGCCAAGGTGGAGAACGACGATCTCAAAGACAAGATCATTTTCTCCCTCTCGCAAATGGGCGGCGCGGATAATTATCGCTGGCTGATGGATATCGCGTTGAACCAGAAAGAGGACATCGAGATCCGCAAGAAGGCGCTGTTCTGGGCGGGACAGGGGCACAACGTCGATGTCGCCGATCTGGTGAAGCTCTACGACAGCATGAGCGACCGCGAGATGCGGGAGCAATTGATTTTCGTGTACTCCCAGCGCCGCGAAGACGCCGCGCTCGACAAGCTCTTCCAGATCGGCAAGAACGATCCCGACCGTGAGCTCCGCAAGAAAGCGATCTTCTGGATTGGCCAGTCGCGGAGCCCGCGCGCGTCGGCATACCTCCAGGAGCTGATCAACCAATGAAAACCCGTGCGTGGTACGTGGTGAGTGGTGCGTGGGTAGCGCTCGCGCTTGCGTCCGTGGGCCACGCGCAATCACTCGAGCGGCGCGTGGCAAGCGCGCCGGACGGTTCGGTGCGGTTCAGCTTCGCGGCCAAGCCAGGCGTCTACGGCAACGGCCGCAACATGATCAGCTGGGACTGTGACAAGGGGAATTGCCACAACCAGATCGACGGGAATTGGAACGACCACAACGACTGGGACGCCCCATGCGACTCCGGCCCGGTCCGCGTGGCGCTCACCAAAAGCAGCGGGCGGATAACCGATCTGCGCGTCTACGTCGGCGG
>QHUF01000413.1 GCA_003221075.1 Gemmatimonadota bacterium | reverse complement strand
TCCAACGCCGCAAGGCGCGCGGGCGCCGCGGGCTGGCCGTCGTAGAGGGCGTGCGGCTGGTCGAAGAAGCATTGGCAGCCGGCCTCGAGTTCAAAGGTGCGCTCGTGTCTCCCGAGCTCGCTCGCACGACGCGAGGCCAGGCGCTGACGGCCGAGCTCGCGAGTCACGCGGTCGCGGTGGAAGAAGTCGGCGCACGCGCATTCGGCGATCTCGCGGGCACCGACACGCCGCAGGGGATCCTTGCGATCGTGCAGCCCCGCACGTGGGCGTTGACGGATATCGCCGCGGGGCCGTTGCTCGTGGTGGACGGCGTGCAGGATCCCGGCAACGTCGGCACGCTGATCCGGACGGCGCACGCACTCGGCGCATCGGCGAGTCTCTTGCTGCGCGGCAGCGCCGACCCGATGAACCCGAAAGCATTGCGCGCGGCGATGGGGGCGACGTTCCGGCACCCCGTCGTGCAGCTCGACGATGCGCCGTTCATCGCGTGGGCGCGGCACCGTAGCATCACATTGTGGGCGGCCGCGGCGGACGGCGTGCCGCTCCCCCGCGCCCTCGATTCCAGGACGTCTCCTGAGGAGCTCATTGCGGTGATCGTCGGCAACGAAGGAGCGGGAATCCGCCCGCAGCTCAACGCCATCGCGGCGCAGCGCGTCGCGATCCCATTGGCGCGCGGCGCCGAGTCGCTCAACGTCGCCGTGGCGGCGGGGATCCTGCTCTACGAGGTCCTGCGTGGGCACTGATATCGTCATCGTCGCCGGCGTCGTGCTGCTCGGGCTCTGCGTCGGCAGCTTCCTCAACGTGTGCATCCTGCGGCTGCCGCGAGACCAGTCACTGCTGCGGCCGCGCTCGACGTGTCCGAACTGCAAACAGCCCATCGCTTGGCGCGACAATATCCCCGTCTTTTCCTGGCTGTGGCTGCGGGGCAAATGTCGCTGGTGCCACAAGCCGATCTCCAGGCAGTATCCCCTCATCGAGGCACTGGTCGGCGTGCTGTTCGGCGTCTCATTGCTGGCTTACGGCATGACGTTGCACGCAGTCGCGGCGGCGCTGTTCGGCACGCTGCTGCTCGGCATCGCGATCACCGACGCGCGCCATTACCTCATCCCGGATGAGTTCACGTGGGGCGGGCTCGTGATCGGCCTGCTGCTCGCCCTCGGCGGCGGGGTCGATGGCTTCCTGCAAGCATTGCTCGGTGCCGCGGTTGGTTTCGTGTTGCTCTGGCTCGTCGGGACGGCGGGGACGTGGGTGTTCAAAGAAGAAGCGATGGGCGGCGGTGACGTAAAAATGATGGCGATGGTCGGCAGCTTCGTCGGGTGGCGCGGCGTGCTGCTCACCGTATTCGCGGGCGCGGCGCTCGGCTCGCTCATTTTTATCCCGCTGTCGATCAAGAAGAAGCGACTGGTGCCGTTTGGGGTATTCCTCGCTGTCGGTGCGGTCGTCGCGTTCGTGTTTGGTGATGCGATCATTGCCTGGTACGGGCATTTTCTCAGAGGCGACTGATAGATGGGGAACCCTGCGGTGTCGCGACGCCGAGATCTCCCGCGTCGTGGATATCCTGCTGCGGCAAGGGAAGAACAATGCGGCGCTCGTCGGGAAGGCAGGCGTCGGCAAGACCGCGATCGTGGAAGGTCTGGCGCAACGCATTGCGTCCGGCGAGGTGCCGCCCGCCCTCAAGGATGCCCGCCTCCTGGGCCTGGACCACGTCTCGATGCTGGCGGGCACATCGTTCCGGGGGCAGTACGAAGACCGGATCCGTCGTCTCGTGCAGGCGCTCCAAGCCGACCGCAATCTCATCCTGTTCGTCGACGAGCTGCACAACCTCATCGGACAGGGCACGGCGATGGGCGCGGCGATGGACGCTGCCAACATGCTGAAGCCCGCGCTCGTCCGCGGCGACATTCGCGTGATCGGTGCGACGACGGGCGAGGAATACAACAAGTGGATCAAGACCGATCCCGCGCTCGAGCGCCGCTTTCAGCCGGTCACCATCGAGGAGCTGGATGCGATCCAGACGTGGGAGGTCTTAGTCGCCCGCCGGCCGCGGCTCGAGCGCCATCACGCCGTCGCGATTTTGGATGACGCGCTCAAGGCGGCGATCGTCCTGACCGACCGCTTCGTGCCCGATCGCGCACGACCCGACAAGGCGATCGACGTGCTCGACGAGGCCTGCGCGCACGCGCAGGCGACCGCACGTGTGTCGCCGGAGCTCGACAAACTGATTCGCGACCGCAAGAAAGTCGAAGCGCTGATTCGCCGTGGGCTGACGGAGGAGGAAGGTACGACCCCCGAAGAGCCGATGCCGGATCTGGCGACGGTGTTGCAGCGGTTTGGTGAGGAGATCGAGGAGCTGCTCGGCGGACGGCCCGCCGGCCGGACGGCCGAGACGGCCGCGCCAGAGAAGGAAAACCGACCCTCCGACCGTCAGGCCGTCCGGCCGTCCTTAGAGGACCAGCGCATCGATCTTGACCGGCGCCTGCGTGCCGAGCTCGAGCGCCAGGGACTCGTCGTCACGGGTAAGGAAGTCGGGCGTGTCGTCGGGCAAGCGGTCGGGAAAGGGATCGAGTGGACCGGCTGACGCGGCTCGCCGGCGCCAGTGTCGTCCTCTTGACCCTGGGGTGCCGCGAGCGTGCGCAGGCGGTGCAGGGCGAAGCCGAGCTGAAGGACATGGTGCACCGGATGATGCCCGTGGTCGCGCAAGCCGCCGGACTGCCGTTCAAGCGCGAGCCGCTGGTGCTCCGCCGCAGCCGGGCCCAGGTTCGCGAGTACGTCATCCACAAATTCGACGAGGACCTGCCGCCTGCCGAGCTCGCCGGCCTGCAATCGGCGCTGCGGTTGTTCAATTTGATCCCTGATTCACTCGAGCTCCGGCCTACGATGATCGACTTGCTCACCGAGCAAATTGCGGGCTACTACGACCCCGATTCGAATGCGTTGTACATCCCCGCCGATATCGAGCCGTTTCAGCTGCGCATCGTCGTGTCCCACGAGCTGGTCCATGCGTTGCAGGATCAGTACGTCCATCTCGATTCGATCATCACGCAGCGGCACGCCAACGACCGCCGCTCCGCGGCGCAGGCGATCCTCGAGGGTCAGGCGACGGTCGCGCAGATTCCCGTGCTGATGCCGGAGCAGAAACCGGACACGTTCCCGCTGGGCTGGTTCTGGAAGCAGCGCGAGGCGATGGCCGCGCAGCAGGCGCAAATGAAAGAGTTCGCGCGCGCGCCGCTGTGGCTGCGGGAAGGGCTCGTGTTTCCGTACCTCGGCGGCGCCGACTTCATCGTCTGGTTCCGGCACAAGTACTTCGGCCGTTCGGTGCTCGACTCGATGCCGCGATCGACCGAACAGATCCTGCATCCCGAACGCTACGCCGCACACGACGAGCCGACCGACGTGATCTTTGCGTCGGGCGAGCCGGATACCGTACAGTGGGAAGACAACCTGGGCGAGTTCGAAACGCGGCTCCTGTTCCAGCAGCTATTGGGAAACGA
>QHUF01000005.1 GCA_003221075.1 Gemmatimonadota bacterium | reverse complement strand
GGCGTGTTCTCGCTCGAGACCGGCCGAGTGCTCGGCGGCCCGCCCGTTCATTCCGTGGCCTCGTATCAAGTAAAAATGGACGGCGACACGATTCTCATCGCTCTCGAGGCCCCGCAGCCTGCGGTTTCTTAAAGCGTGTCGGCGGGAGCGCACGGACGTCACTCCAGTCTGGTTCATGCGGCAGGCGGGTCGGTACATGCCGCAGTACCGCAAGCTCCGGCAACGTCATTCCATCCTCGATCTGTGCCATAATCCCGAGCTCGCCGCCGAGGTCACGCTGCAGCCCGTCGCGCGCCTCGGCGTCGATGCCGCGATCGCATTCGCCGACATCCTGCTGCCCTTCGAGGCGCTGCGGCTCGGCTTGAGCTTCACGGCAGGCGAAGGCCCGCACATCGACCGCCCGATCCGCGATGCCGCCGATGTCGAGCGACTGCCCACCTTCAACGTGGACGCCGAGCTCGGCTATGTGATGGAGGCGATCCGATTGGCGCGGCGCGAGCTCCCCGCGGACGTGCCGCTCATCGGTTTTGCCGGCGCGCCGTTCACGCTCGCGAGTTATGCCATCGAAGGTGGAGCCAGCCGCACATTCACCAAGACCAAGCAGTTCATGTACCAGACACCGGACACCTGGCACCTGTTGTTGAACAAGCTCGCTGAAGTCGTCGGCAAGTTCTTGGCGGCCCAGGCGCGCGCCGGGGCGCAGGCGTTGCAGCTGTTCGACAGCTGGGTCGGCTGTCTCTCGCCTGACGACTATCGCACCTACGTACAACCGCACAGCCGCAAGGCGCTGGCACTGGCGAGTGCCGCGAAGGTGCCCCTGATTCACTTCGGTACCGGCACCGCGACGTTTCTGGAAGACTTTGCCGCGGCTGGTGGCGACGTCATCAGCGTCGACTGGCGGATTCCTCTGGATGCCGCATGGGCCCGCATCGGAGAGCTCGCGATCCAGGGCAATCTCGAGCCGGCCGCCCTACTTGCCCCGGCCCCGGAATGTACGCGTCAGGTCCGCGACATCCTCGCGCGGGCGGAAAGACGTCCTGGCCACATCTTCAATCTCGGCCACGGCATCCTGCCGGAGACCGACGTCGCCGCGGTTCGGGCTGTCGTGGATCTCGTGCATGGCGGCTGAGCGGATCGCCGTACTGGTGATGGCATACGGCGGGCCCGGCAACATCGATGAGGTCGAGCCCTACCTGATGGATGTGCGGGGCGGCCGGCCCACCAAGCCGCAACTCGTGGAGGAGATCCGCGCGCGCTACGCACGCATCGGCGGACGCTCACCGATTCTCGAGTTCACCCGCGCCCAGGCCGCCGGTATTGGACGAGCGCTCGCATTACTCGAACATGTCGGTCGGGGCCTACGAGAAGAAGCTTCTCCAGGCCGCGGACGGCCGGCTGGACGTCGCGCTTGTCCGCACCTGGTGGAAGCAGCCGGAATTCCTCGATGCCGTCGCGAACCGCGTGGTGCAGGCGCTGCAACGCTTTCCGCGGCCGTCAAAGGTAAAGGTCGTCTTTTCGGCGCACAGTCTGCCCGAGCGGATTCTGGCATCGGCCGACCCTTATCCGGATGAGCTCAAGGCCAGTGCGGGCGAGGTCGCGGCGCGCGCTCGCTTGAGTGGCTGGCGCCTCGCGTATCAGAGCGCCGGCGCCACCGCGGAGCCGTGGCTCGGCCCCGACGTGGCCACGGTGTTAACGGAGCTCGCGAAGGCGGGCCACGAAGCGGTGCTCCTCGTTCCTATCGGTTTCGTGTGCGATCACGTCGAAATCCTGTACGACATCGACGTGGAGTATCAGGCGCTGGCCCGCCGACTCGGTATACAGCTCGAGCGAACGGCATCACTCAACGACGACGCCGGCCTGGTGGCCGCGGTAGCCGCCGTCGTGCGCACTGCCGCCTCAGAGCGAGGGTGGCTGTGAGGGTTGTGGTTGTCGGTGCCGGGATCGCCGGACTCGCCGCGGCCTGGGAGCTGACGCGAACCGGCGGCGTCGACGTCACCCTGCTGGAGAGCGAGCGTCGCGCCGGTGGAGTGATCGTGACCGAGCACGTGGAGGGATTCGTCGTCGAAGGCGGCCCCGACGGCTTCCTCGCGAGCGAGCCCGAATTGCCTGAGCTCGCAAATGAGCTGGGAATTGGCGATCACCTGGTCGGCCAAGGGGCGAGGGGCACGGCGCTATGGACGGGGAAGGCGCTGGAGCCGATCGAGGAGGGCCGCGCGGCCCAGCTCCTCGGAATCGATGCGTCGAGCGCGGAGGTCAAAGCGGGATTTCGCAGCTTCGCAAACGGGATGGGCGAGCCCGTGGCCGCCCTGGCCGAGCGGCTCGCCGGCACCCTGCGCCTGGCCCAGGGAGTGGCCGGCCTCGTTCGCAGAGGCTCACGCTGGCATGCGGCGATCACCGGGGGCTCGGCGCACGATGCGGACGGGATCGTGCTCGCGCTGCCCGCATACGCCACAGGTCGTTTATTGGAGAGCGTTGGCGTCACGCATGCGCGCGTGCTCGCCGAGGTTGTCTACGTGCCGAGCATCACTGTCTCCCTCGCGTATCGCACGGATCAGATCGGGGGGCCGTTGACTGGGGCGGGATTTGTGGTAGACAGGAATATTGTAGGGGCGCAGCATGCTACTCTCCGCGCCTGCACGTACGCATCGCAGAAATTCCCTGGCCGGGCTCCCGATGGTCATGTGCTCCTGCGCGCCTATCTCCCCGCGATCGATGATGGTCCGGCCAACGTGGCGCACGCCGAGCTCGCCGCAATCCTCGGTATTCGCGGCGAGCCGCTGTGGTCGCGCGTGTTCTATTGGAACCGCGGACTGCCGCGCTACCGCGCGCGTCATGCCGAGCATGTCGCCGCCGTGCGAGCGCGCCTGAGGCGGCTCCCACCCCTCGCGATCGCCGGGGCGGGCTACGACGGAGCAGGCGTCTCGGCCTGTGTCCGTTCGGGGCGCGAGGCGGCGCGCCTCATTGCACAGGCGATGGCTCGTTGACGAGCGGGATGACCTCCTCGGCGAATCGCTCCATCTCCTCGAGCTGCGGACTGAACTGCAGCAGCAAGAGGTCCACGCCCGCCTGCTCGAACGCACGAATGCGATCGGCGATTTGCTCCGGTGTTCCCGTGAGTCCCGCCTTTAGCCCGCGATTCGAGACGGAATAGTCCTCCAGGCTCACGCGTTGCTCGAGCTGGGTGTTCGCGAGCCACTGTTCGTAGTTCGCGTAGCCGGCCGCGTTCTGCCGGACGTCGGTGATTCGCTCGATCTCGCGCCGCGCGGCCGTCTCGGTCGCGCGACAGACGACATAGCCGGCGACACCGTAGACGAGCGGCGGTAGCCCCTTTTCGTCCCGCAGCGCCTGCATGTCGGCGACCTTGGCGGCGACCCGCTCGGGTGGGTCGCCGTGCATCAGGTAGCCGTCGCAGGAGCGGGCGATCAGCGCTTTTGCCGCCGGCGATTCACCCCCGGCGTAGAGGGTCGGCCGTGGCTGGCGCACTGGTTTCGGCTCGAGGATGGCGTTCTCCACGTTGTAGTACTTGCCCGCGAAACTGAATCGTCGCTCGGACCAGAGGCCGTCGACGACCGCCAGCCATTCAGCGGTCCGGGCGTAGCGCGCGTCGTGCGTGTCGAACTCCACTCCGTATTGTTTCGCCTCCTCGGCCCACCACGACGACACGACGTTGAGCGACAGCCGGCCGCCCGAGATGTGATCGATATTCGCCGCCTGTTTGGCGAGCAGCGCGGGCGGATGGAACGTCGGACGCACCGCCACCATCAACTCGAGCCGGTCGGTCACCGCCGCTAGTGCGGCGGCCGTGGACCAGGCGTCGAGGGCGGGTGCGTCGGGCCCCTTGATGTCGTTGAGATTGAGCTCCGCGATCAATGTGAGATCGAATCCCGCCCGTTCACTCGCGCGCGCAAGTCGCCGGACGTAGGACCACTCGGCTTCCATGCGCTCGTCCTCGACGTTGCGCAGCCACCCGCCGAATACCGGCAACCAATAGCCGAAGCGCATTAGCGGGCCTCTCTTTCCAGATAGTCGGCCAGACGTGCGAACGGGTCGAATCCGACGACCCGTGGCGCATCGGCGACGAAGTTCGACAGCGCGTTGACGTCGTAGTAGTAGAGACGGCCGTCGCGCTCGTCGACGGCGTATTCGATCCCGCCGACCTCGATGCCGCACGCCGCCGCAATTCGTTCCACGTCACCTACGATCTGCGCCGGCGGCTCGTAGCCCTCGACCCGCAGCCCATTCTTGGGTGCATCCACCGGACACGCCGCCCGCACGAGCTCCGCGCCTCCGGTTGTCTGGCAGACATCTGCCGGGCACAGGTTGAATGTCTCGCCCGAGGAGTAGACGCGGATCGCATACAGGAAACGTCCGCCCAGAACCTCGACTCGCGTGATGCGGCCTTCTTCGGACGGAATGAACTCCTGGACCAACGCCGTGTGGTCGGGACCAAGCTCCAGCCCGCCGGTGGCCGCCGCGGCCGCGAGCTGCGCGGGCGCATCGAAGCGCAGAATTCCGGCGCCGCTGCCGCCGACATTGGGCTTTACGACCACGGGAAACTCCAGCTCGGCGGCCGCGGCCGGCGCGTCTGTCGGATCATTGATGACGCGCGCCTGAGGGTAGGGAAGACCAAGGTCGCGCAAGATGGACAGCTGCAACGCCTTTGAGGTCTCGGCCTGGAAGGCGCGCGTGCCGTTGACGACGCGCACGCCGTGCCGCTCGAGATGCGCCAGAAACTGATGCGTATAAAACACCGCGTGCCCGTGTCCCCGCTGCCACGCGGATGGGCTCATGCGGTTGAAGACGAGATCGTAGGGCGGCTCGCTGCCCGGATCGAAGCGGTGCTGCTCCGCATGGAGCCGGGTGTACGGCGTGCCGCGGCGGTCGAACTCGGCGAACAGCGGACCGAACCAGTGCGGGTGCTCGTAGTAAATCCCGATCATGTGGTCACCCCCGCGGCCAGCGACGCCGCTTCGAGCGCCGCCCGTTCGATGCGCTCGACCAGCGCCGGTTCGGGCACTCCCGCGCGGAACTGCGCGTCGGTTCCGTAGACGCCCGTAGAGACCACCAACGCGCCGACACTCGCGAGCAGCGGCCGCAGGCCGTGATCGACCGCCAGGAGATGGCCCGGCCCGCCGCCCGTGGCGATCGCGATCGCGACCTTCCGCGCCAGCGCGTCTTGCGGCAGGAGATCGAAGAACACTTTGAGGAGCCCGCTGTATGTCGCGCGGTAAATTGGCGTGCTGACGACCACGATCCCCGAATCCAGCACGGTCTGGATCGCCTCGGTTAAATCGCGGTCTTCGCGGCGGCCGAGCAGGGCGTCGGCCGGCAGGGCGGCGAGATCGAAGAGCCGGGAAGGGCCGGCGCCCTGGCGCTCCAGCGCGGCGAGCGTCAGCTCGAGCAGCGCGCGCGAGCGCGAGACCGGCTTCGGGCTGCCGGCCAAGCCCACAACGGATGCCGTCACAGTTTCCTCCTCAAAAAGCGATCGGCCGCGACTCGAATCGAGGAGTCGCGGCCGATCATGGTGCGTCGCTATGGTGCGGGGAGCCCTTATCTACCTCATGTCATCCCACATGCCGACGCGCCTGACCGTCCGCTCCCCGTACAACACATGGGGCAGCAGAGGTGGCAACACATCGACATGGTGATTGGCTTCATTGCTGGCGAAACCTAGGCGCGGATTCGCGCTTCGGCAACTATCCCATCCACGGTGAGTCCGAACTCTTTGTAGATCCGCTGATACGGCGCGGATTCGCCAAAGCGCTCGATGCCCATGATCACGCCGTTCTCCCCCACCCACCGATACCAGGACTGCGGAGCCGCCGCCTCCACGGCGATGCGGGGCACGGGGGGGGGCGGCAGCACGGATGCCCGGTAGTCATCGGATTGCTTGGCGAAATACTCGAGACACGGCATCGAGACCGCCCTCGGGCGTCGGCCCTCGGCCTTCAACCTTTCGTACGCGCCAAGGATGAGTTCCACTTCGGAACCGGTGGCCATGAGGACGATGTCAGGATTTGGGGAATCGGCGAGGACATAACCGCCCCGTTGCAGCCCCGCGGCCGGCGCGTATTTCGTGCGATCCACCACCGCGACCTTTTGCCGAGTGAGGACCAGCGCCACGGGTCCGTTGCGGTGTGTGATCGCCGCGCGCCACGCCTCGACCACCTCGGTCGCATCCGACGGCCGGATGACGGTCATGTTGGGGATCGCGCGCAGCGCGGCGAGCTGCTCGATCGGCTGATGCGTCGGCCCATCTTCGCCCAGGCCGATCGAGTCGTGTGTGAAGACGTAGATCGGCTTGAGGTGCGTCAGCGCAGCCAGCCGTATCGACGGCCGCATATAGTCGGAGAATATCAAGAAGGTGCCGCCGAACGGAATGAACCCGCGGTGTAGGGTGATGCCATTCAGTATCGTGCCCATCGCGTGCTCTCGGACGCCGTAGTGGAAGTTCCGCCCCGGTCCGCCGCCTTTGATCTCGGTGTTGTTCGAGCCGGTCAGATCGGCTGATCCGCCCATCAACTCCGGCAGCTTCGTCGCGATCGCATTGAGCACCTTGCCCGATGCCGCGCGCGTGGCTTGCGCATCGTTTGGACCGAAGGCAGGCAATGCCGCATCCCAGCCCGCCGGCAGGCGGCCGGCGAGGCGGCGCTCCAGCTCGGCGGCTAGATCGGGATGGGCTGCGCGGTAGGTGTCCCACCGCTTCTTCCAGCCGGCCTCGAGCTGCGCACCGCGGGTCTTGGCGCTCCGCCACTGCTCGAGCGCGTCGTCCGGAACGTAGAACGGCTCGAGGGAAGGCCAACCGAGGTTCTGCTTCGTCGCTTTCACCTCGTCCGCGCCCAGCGGCGCGCCATGCGCCTCGGCGGTGTCCTGCTTATGCGGGCTGCCCCACGCGATGTGCGTCCGCACGATGATGAGCGATGGCCGCTCGGTCACCCGCTTCGCCTGCGCGATAGCCGTATCGATCGCCTTGAGATCGTTACCGTCGGCGATCCGTTGTACGTGCCAACCGTACGACTCGAAGCGCCTCGTGGTGTTGTCGGACAAGGCGAGCTCGGTCGACCCATCGATCGTGATGCGATTGTCGTCGTAAAACCCGATCAGCTTGCCGAGCTTCAGGTGACCTGCGAGCGAGCACGCCTCGTGCGAGACGCCCTCCATGAGGTCACCGTCGGACGCGAGGAAATAGGTGTAGTGGTCGATGATCGCCTGCCCGGGGCGATTGAACAGAGCCGCGAGCTGCGCTTCGGCGATCGCCATGCCGACGGCGTTCCCGATCCCCTGTCCGAGCGGTCCCGTCGTCGCTTCTACGCCGGGCGTAACGCCGTGCTCCGAGTGTCCCGGTGTGCGGCTCCCCCATTGGCGGAACTGCTTGATCTCGTCGAGCGTGAGATCGTAGCCCGTGAGATAGAGGACGCTGTAGAGCAACATGCAGGCATGGCCCGCCGACAGGATGAAGCGATCGCGGTCCAGCCACTCGGGATTCGCGGGATTGTATCGCAGATGCCGTTGCCACAGCACATACGCGAGCGGCGCCAGGGCCATCGGGGTGCCAGGATGTCCCGAATCGGCTTGCTGTACGCCGTCCATCGCGAGTGTGCGGATGGTGTTGATGCAGAGCTGATCGAGCTCCACGCGAGCGACGGTGGGGGTCTCGGTCACAGTAATCCGGATTTGGCGGCCTGCCACAATTTGGTCAGACGATCGAAGCCATCCACCAGCAGCTCGACCTGTTGCGGGGATGGTGACGCCTGCGCCGCGATCTTCAGCTCCTCGACCAGTCTGGGCATTTCATGGCGCCCTTGCTTCAAGCTTTCGATTCCGATCTGAATCAGCAGATTCATGATTTTCTGACGCGCGGCCGGATCCTTTGGGACCTGCCACAAAAACTCGGCCGTCTCTTTCCCATCGGCACACATCTGGCCGAGAGGATCCATGAGCGGCAGGCGCGATGGACGGGGCGCTTTGGGATCATTCATTGGAGTAGATAAATCTAACATTGCTTGGGGGTTTGAATGACTCTAGCTTGCGGGACTCATGATACGCCTTCTGCTGGCCGCGCTGCTGCAAACGGTCGCCGCTGACTCGGGCGAAGTGCATCTCCAGAACATTCGGCAGCTGACGTTCGGCGGGCAGAACGCCGAAGCCTATTTCTCGCGCTCCGGGCATCAGATCATTTTTCAGCGGCAGCAAGCGGACTCGGGGTGCGATCAAGAGTTCGTGATGAATACCGACGGGACGGACCTCCATCGCGTCTCCAACGGCACGGGCCGCACCACGTGCGGCTACTTCTTCGATGACGACCGTCGAATCTTCTACGCGACGACGCAACACGCCGGCGCGGCATGCCCGCCGCGTCCCGACTATTCCAAGGGCTACGTGTGGGCGCTGTACGATTACGACATCTACGTCGCCAATGCGGACGGTCAGGGGGCTGGACGCATCACGAACAATCCCCAGTACGATGCGGAAGGGACGCTCTCCCCGGATGGGAAGACGATCGTGTTCACGTCGCTGCGGAATGGCGACCTCGACATCTACACGATGGGTGTGGATGGCCGGCACCTGAAGCGCCTGACGCGCACCCTCGGCTACGACGGCGGCCCGTTCTTTTCGCCCGACGGCAAGGAGATCGTCTATCGCGCCTGGCATCCGCAGACCGCCGCGGATTCCTCGGACTACCGCGGCCTGATCGCGCAGAATCTGGTGAGACCCGTGCGCATGGAAATCTGGGTCATGGACGCCGACGGCTCGCATCAACACCAGGTCACCAATCTCGGCGGGGCCAACTTCGCGCCCTATTTCCATCCCGACGGCAAGCGCATCATTTTCGCATCCAACCACAAGAATCCGCGGTCGCGAAACTTCGATCTCTATCTCGTGAATGCCGACGGCTCGCACCTCGAGCAGATCACGACGAACACTGAGTTCGATGCGTTCCCGATGTTCTCGCCCGACGGGCACCAGCTCGTCTGGGCGTCGAATCGCCACGGGAAGGTTCAGGGGCCAAGGACGAGGCGATCGCGTGGCTGAAGGCAATCGGCACGGCGCTCCTGATCTGGATCGTACTGCGGTCGTATCTCGTCGAAGCCTTCCGCATTCCCTCGGCGAGCATGGAAAACACCCTGCTCGTCGGGGATTTCCTGTTCGTCAACAAAGCGGTGTTCGGCGGTGAGCTCGAGATTCCGCTGACCGGTATCCACTGTTGCCGGCTGCCGGCGTTCGCCACGCCCAAGCGGGACGACGTGGTCGTGTTTCGCTCGGTGGAAGACTCGACACCGGATCTCAACATCGTGAAGCGGGTGATCGGGGCGCCGGGCGACACGCTCCAGATGGTCCACGACACCATCATCCGCAACGGGCAGCGTCTGGACGAGCCCTATGCGCTGCACACCGCCGCGATCCCAGACACCCAGCCTCCCTTCCGTCTGCAGCTGATCAGAGCATTGCAGCTGCCGCAGTATGTCGGCCGGGATCCGGGCCACTATCATCCGACGACGCACGACTGGGGGCCGATCGTCATCCCCCCGCAGCACTATTGGGTGATGGGCGACAACCGCGATGAGTCCTACGACAGCCGCTTTTGGGGATTCCTGCCGCGCGACCACATCCGGGGACGCCCGTTGTTCATCTACATGAGCGTGGCATCGCAGCCGTTCCGCATTCGCTGGAACAGGCTCTTTCGCCATCCGGATTAGACGACCTGCTGCGTCTGCTGCGTCTGTGGCGTCTGTGTCTATTTGTACCGGTAGGTGATTCGCCCGCGGGTGAGGTCATAAGGGGAGAGATCGACGGCCACA
>QHUF01000004.1 GCA_003221075.1 Gemmatimonadota bacterium | reverse complement strand
TTGACCTCGTCGGCGAGCACGATGTTCGCGAACACGGGTCCGCGCACGAATCGGAAGCCACGCTTTCCCGTGGTGAGGTCCTCTTCGATGATCTCGGTGCCGGTGATGTCGGACGGCATGAGGTCGGGAGTGAACTGGATGCGATTGAACGCGAGGTCGAGCGACTCCGCGACCGTCTGCACCATCAAGGTCTTGGCGAGCCCCGGCACGCCCACGAGCAGCGCGTGGCCGCCCGAGAAGATCGCGGTGAGAATCCCATCCAACACTTCGCGTTGCCCCACAATACGCTGACCGACCTGCGCCAGCAGGTCCTTGCGCGCACCGGCGAGACGTTCGAGCAATTCGACGTCGCCGGAGGGCGCGGGGAGCGGGGAGCGGGGCGTAGACGTCATTGGGCCAAGGTCAATTTAAATGATTGCGGAGTAAATAGTTGGGGCTCTGACGATTTGCTTGCGAAAAATTTCACAAGCGTCTAGGTTTCCCGGCGCAACATGACTCCCGCTCAAAAAGACGGCGATCCCGAAGCCAAAGGATACAGTCAGGGCTACGAGTACTTCGGAGTGGCGCTCAATTTCACGATCGCCATTCTCCTGTTCGGTGCGGGTGGGTGGTTTTTGGACGGTTGGGTGCATACGCGGCCGCTGTTCGCCATCATCGGTGCGTTCGTGGGCGGATTCGCGGGGTTCATGAGCATTTACTATCGAGTCAAGCGAGATACGGCGGCGAAGGGCGGCGAGGGGCGGCGAAGGGGCGGCGAATGAAAAACCTGGCGATACTCGCCGGGCTCGGGATTGGCTTGGTCGTCGCCGCGACGATGCTCGGTGGTAAGCCGGCGGCAATCGGTGGTGGCGTCGCGGTGATCGCGCAGCTCTGGGCGGTCGGGCTGCTGCGGCCGAAGATGCGGGCGCCCAGTCCCGAGTTCATGGCCCGCTGGCTCGGCGGCATGGCGATCCGGTTGCTGGGTGTGGGCGTCGTGCTGATCGTCTCGCGGACCGTGCCGGCCCTGCTCGCGTATGTTGGGGTGCTGTTGCCGCTCTTGTTCCTGGAAACGAGGTTTCTCAGGTGATCCAAGCCCCCGACATCGGCAAGGTGATCTTCGAGCACACCGGCGACAGCAAGTTCGTCGAGCTGCCGTTCGGGTTGGGTGAGTGGCATTTGCCGGGACCGTGGTTCATCCCCGGCACCCACATCGACGTCTCGCCGACCAAGCACGTCGTGTTCATGATCCTCGCCGCGTTGCTCGTTTTCCTCACGCTCTGGTATGGCGGCCGGCAGGTCGAGCGGCGGCATCGCGAAGGGAAGGCACCGCGCGGCTTTGGCGCGGCGGTTGAAGCAATGGTGCTGTTCGTCCGCGACGACGTCGCCATCGCCAGCATCGGACACGGCGGCGAAGTCTTCGCGCCGTACATCATGACGCTCTTCTTCTTCATTTTGTATTGCAACCTGCTCGGCCTCCTGCCCTGGGGTGCGTCCGCTACCGGCAACATCGCCGTTACGGCGGGCCTCGCCCTCACGGCTTTCCTGACGATCGAAATCTCGGGATTTCGGGCGCTCGGACCGAAGGGCTACCTCAAGACCATCGTGATGGTGCCGCCCGGTATGAAGGGCTTCGGCGCGGTGATCATGGCGATCATTATGACACCGGTCGAGCTGATCGGGAAAATCGTCAAGCCGTTCGCGCTGACGCTGCGGCTCTTTGCGAACATGACGGCCGGCCACTTCGTGATCCTCGTGCTCCTGGGTTTGATCTTCGTGTTCGGCACGGCGTGGTGGCCGATCCGCACTGGAGTCGTGGTGGGCTCCGTCGTGCTGACCTGCTTCATGATGGCGCTCGAGCTGCTGGTCGCGTTGCTGCAGGCCTATATCTTCGCCCTGCTTACATCGGTCTTCATTGGACTGATGAGGCATGAACATTGATGAAGCGACGCTAGGAAAAAACGACGCTAGGATAAATCGACGTAGTACCATTCATTAACAGGGGACGACATGCACAATATGCTCATGCTGCTTCAGGCACCCACGGCCGAGACCGCGCTCAACAGCAACGCGCTGCTCGGCGCGGGCATCGGGATGGGACTCGCGATCATCGGCGCCGGCATCGGCATCGGGCGCATCGGCGGCCAGGCGGTCGAGGCGATCGCGCGCCAGCCGGACCTCTTCAAGCTGGCCTAGTGCTGCTGCTTCTGCTGCAGGAGGTTCACGGAGCGGGGGGCCCCCCACCGTCGGGTCCGTTCACGATCAACCCTGGGTTGATCATCTGGACCCTCGTTGTCTTCGGCATCCTGCTGGCGGCAGCCTGGCGTTGGGGATATCCCGAGCTTCTCAAGATGGTGGAGGAACGGGAACGGCGGATCCAGAAGCTGGTCGACGACGCCGAGAAGGCGAACGCCGAGGCGCAGCGGCTGTTGGACGAGCACAAGAAGCAGATCGCCGCCGCACACAACCAGGCGCAGGAGATCCTGGCCAAAGCAAAGACCGTATCACAGAAGGAGCGCGACGTTTTGCTCGCCAAGGCGCGCGAGGAGTACGATGCGCTGCTGAACCGGGCGCGCAAAGACATCGACGCCGAGAAAGAGAAGGCGATCCAGGCGCTGCGGCGCGAGGCGGTGGACCTGTCCATCGCTGCAGCCTCGCGCGTGATCGAGGCGAACCTCGACACCGACGCGAACCGCAAGCTCGTGACGGAATTCCTCGAGAGCCTCAGCAAGACGGAGAAGAAGAAGTGAAGAGCGTCACCATCGCGCGCAATTACGCGGAAGCGCTGTTCGCCGCGGGCGCCCAGTTCGGGGACGTACTGGACGCGGTGGCCGGCGCGATCCAGGCGGACGAGCGCATCGCCGTGGTGCTGGAATCGCCGCGCGTCTCCAAGGCCGCGAAGAGCGAAATACTGGAGCGCGCGCTGAAGGGCGAAGCGCCGCGCGAGTTTGTGCGGTTCTTGCAAGCGGTCGTGCGCCGCGGGCGCCAGGGGCTGCTGGCCGAGATCGCGCAGGAATATCAAGTGCTGTTAGATGTGAAGCTGAACCGCGTGCACGCCGGCGTCACGCTCGCGGACGAGGCCGACGCGCGCATGCAGAAGCAGGTGGTGGAGCGCCTCACGGAGGCGCTGGGACGCGAAGTGCGGGCCTACTTCCGGTCCGACCCAAAAATCCTCGGCGGGGTAGTCGTACGGGTCGGCGACCGCATATTCGATGGATCGGTTCGGAGACGCCTCACGGCTTTGCAACGGAGAATGCTTACAGGGGAGTGACTATGAAGAGCCTCGCGTTGCTGGGTTTGCTCACCGTTGCTGTTCCGCTCGCAGATAAGCCTCCCGTCATCAAAGAATGGCCTGTGCCTTGGGCGGATACGCGCCCCCGCGATCCCTACCTCGATCCGACCACGAACCGGATCTGGTTCTGTGGCCAGGCGGGCAACTACCTCGCCTACTTCGTGCCGACGAGCGGCGAATTCAAGCGCTACGACCTGCCGGCCGGTAGCGGCCCGCACAACCTGATCGTCGACAAGTCGGGGATCGTGTGGTACTCGGGCAATCTCGCCGGCTACATCGGCCGGCTCGATCCCAAGGACGGCAGCATCAAGCAGTATCCGATTCCCGACAAGATGGTGCGCGATCCCCACACCCTCGTGTTCGACAAGAACGGCGACATCTGGTTCACGGCGCAGGGCGGGAACGCGGTGGGGCATTTGAGCGTCTCCGCCGGCACGATCCGCTTGATCAAGGTCCCTACCGAAAACGCACGGCCGTATGGTATCAAGCTGGACTCGAAGGGACGGCCCTGGTTCGTGGAGTTCGGGACGAACAAAATCGGCACGGTCGATCCCGCGACGATGCAGCTGCGGGAAATCACGCTGCCCCGCCCGGAGGCCCGGCCGCGGCGGATGGAGATCACGTCCGACGACAAGGTCTGGTACGGCGACTATGCAGGCGGCAAGCTCGGCCGCTACGATCCGGTGACGGGCAAGGTTGACGAATGGCAGCTCCCCGGCGGGACGGACGCCCGGCCCTACGCGATGGTCCGCGACGACGAGGACCGCGTGTGGGTCGTCGAGACGTCCATCTGGTTCGGGACGGACAACAACACGATCGGTCAGGCGATCCTGCCGCCGCGGGCGCCAACGCCTCAGACGCCGTAAGCCTTACCGTCCGGCGGGGGCCGGATATAATAGCGGCTCACTTCAATCCGAGAGCCGCTGTCCATGTCCGTCCTCCGCCGCCTCGTCCTCGCGGGCTGCGTTGTTGCCCTCGCGAACCCTGCCGTCGCCCAACGCCGTCCCCGCCCCAGCCCCCAGTCCCCAATCCCCAGTCCCGCTTTCGATACGTCGCTCTACAACGCGCTCGAGTGGCGCGAGATCGGACCGTTCCGCGGCGGACGCGTCACGGCGGTGGCCGGCCATGCCGACCAGCCGCTGACCTACTACTTCGGCGGCACGGGCGGCGGCGTGTGGAAGACCACCGACGGCGGCCTCACGTGGGCGCCGATCTCGGACAAGGACTTCCGCGCCGGCTCGATCGGCGCGATCGAGGTCGCGCCGTCCGATCCCAACGTGATCTACGTCGGCACCGGCGAGTCGCCCATCCGCGGCAACGTGTCGCCCGGGAACGGCGTGTACAAATCCACCGACGCCGGAAAGACCTGGACCCATATCGGACTCGGGAACGCCGGGCAGATCGGGGCGATCCGCGTCCATCCCGCGAACGCCGACCTCGTGTACGTCGCGGTACTCGGCCACGCGTTCGGGCCCAATCCGGAGCGCGGCGTGTTCCGCTCCAAGGATGGCGGCAAGACGTGGGAGAAAGTGCTGTTCCGGTCCGACTCCGCCGGCGCCGTCGATCTCGCGCTCGATCCGGCCAACCCGCGCATTCTCTATGCGTCGATCTGGCAGGCGCGCCGCGGGCCCTCCTTCATGTCGAGCGGCGGGCCTGGCTCAGGACTCTTCAAGTCCACAGACGGCGGCGACACGTGGAAGGAGATCACCCGCAACGAGGGACTCCCCAAAGGCACCATCGGGAAGATCGGCGTCACCGTATCCGCGAATCACGATCGCATCTGGGCGATCGTCGAGGCCGACTCCGGCGGCGTCTTCCGCTCCGACGACGGCGGCGACACGTGGCGGCGCACGAACGAGGAGCGCAATCTCCGGCAGCGCGCCTGGTACTACACCCACATCCACGCCGACCCGAAGAATCCCGAGACGGTCTACGTCCTGAACACGAGCCTCTATCGCTCGGTCGACGGCGGCCGGACGTTCACGCAGCTGCGCGCGCCACACGGCGATCACCACGGGCTGTGGATCGCGCCGAACGATCCTTCGCGCATGATCAACAGCAACGATGGCGGGGCGACCATCAGCTACAACGGCGGAGCCACCTGGACGGGACAGGACAATCAGCCCACCGCGCAGTTCTATCACGTCATCGCCACCACGCACGTCCCATACAAGGTATGCGGCTCGCAGCAGGACAACAGCACCGTCTGCATCGCGAGCCGTACCGACGGGGGGACGATCGGGGAGAAGGATTGGTACGAGGTAGGCGGCGGCGAGAGCGGCTGGATCGCCGCCCGCGCCGACGATCCCGACATCGTCTACGCCGGCAGCTACAGCTACCTCTCGCGGCTCGACGTCCGGACCGGCCAGGAGCGCAACATCTTCCCGTGGCCCGACAACCCGATGGGGTGGGGTGCCGGCGACTTGAAGTACCGCTTCCAGTGGACGTTCCCGGTCGTGCTGTCGCCGTTCAATCCCAACATCCTGTATGCCGGCGCCAACGTCGTCTTCCGCACGACGAATGAAGGCCAGAGTTGGGAGGCGATTTCGGGCGATCTCACGCGCAACGACAAGTCGAGGCAAGGCCCCTCCGGCGGGCCGATCACGAAGGACAACACGAGCGTCGAGTACTACAACACCGTCTTCGTGATCGCGCCGAGTGCCAGGGACTCCGGGCTGATCTGGGCGGGAAGCGACGACGGCCTGGTGCACGTCACACGGGACGGCGGCAAGACCTGGACGAATGTGACGCCGCCGGCCTCGGGACTCCCCGACTGGTCGCTGATTTCATCGATCGAGCCGTCACCACACGACGCCGGCACCGCCTACGTCGCGGCCACGCGCTACAAACTCGACGACTTCCGGCCGTACATCTTCAAGACCTCCGACTACGGCAAGACCTGGCGGCCGATTACCGGCGGGATCCCCGACGGCCAGTTCATCCGCGTGGTGCGTGAGGATCCCGCGCGGCGGGGTCTTCTCTACGCCGGGGGCGAATTCGGCGTGTACGTGTCGTTCGACGACGGCAGTCATTGGCAGTCGCTGCAGCGCAACCTGCCCGTCGTCCCGATTCACGACCTGGTGGTCAAGTCCTTTATACGCCGCGCACAGCATACCGCCGGGGCCTCGGCGGCGGGTTCGGAGGCGGTGGCGGGGGGGGACCGACTGGCGTGGGCCGCAATCCACCAGGCGGCGCCGTCGTCTTCTTCTATCTCAAGACCGCTCCTGATTCAGCGACCAACGTGAGCCTCGATTTTCTGGACCGGCGCGATTCCCTGGTCCGGCGTTTTGCTCCCAAGCCCCGAGCCCCGAGTCCCGATTCCCTTAAAGTGAAGGCCGGCATGAACCGGTTCGTCTGGAACCTGCGGTATCCTGATGCCAGCCGCTTCCAGGGGATGATCTACTGGGCCGGGGGCACTGTGGGGCCGGTGGCGGTGCCGGGCGCCTACAAGGTCCGGCTGACGGTAGGCGACTGGTCGGCGACGCGAGACTTCACGATGCGACCGGATCCGCGCGTCAAAACGACGCCGGAGGAATATCAGCGCCAGTTTGACTTGCTCATGAAGATCTCGGGCCGCGTGAGCGCGGCGAACGATGCCGTCCGGCGGATCCGTGAGGTCCGCGAGCAGCTCGAGGGTGCGGCGACGCGCGCCCGCGGCCTCCCCGGCGACGCCGGCAAGCGGATCGCGCAGCAGGCCGACTCGATCAAAGGGCGGCTCGCCGCGGTGGAGGAGGCGATCTATCAGGTGAAGAACCGCTCGAGCCAGGATCCGCTGAACTACCCGATCCGCTTGAACAACAAGATCGCGGCGCTGGCGGGCGTCGTGGGGAGTGCCGACGCCGCGCCGACGACGCAATCGGAGCAGGTATTCACCGAGTTGGCAGCGGCGCTGCAGGTGCAGCTCGATCGGATGAAAGCGGTGCTCGACACGGACATCCCGGCGTTCAACAAGCTCGTGAAAGAGAGCGACGTCCCGGCGATTATCCTGCGGGCGCTAGAGCCGGTAGCGCAGCCCTAGTCCCACGCCGTAGCGCCAGGTGGCCTGCCGCTCGTATTCGGGCGGCAGGTCCCCCGCATCGAACCACGATTTCGAAATCGTTCCTTCGAACCGGATGGCGCCCGAGAAGCGATTCGTAACCGGCCATTCGTACGCCGCCGCGGCTACTGCGCCGGCGCGGGAGCGGAGCTCATCGCCGCTCTTCCAGAGGTGGAGGGAGGGTCCCACTTCCGCTCGTATCGCTCCGCTCGACCCGATCCCTGCCACCTGGAAGTTCACCAACAGCTGCGCCTCCAAAAGTTGTCCCGTCGAGTTGTCGATCAGTGTCAATCCCGGCCCCGTTGCCGCCAGCCCCACGCTCGCGTATCTCGCCTGCAGTCCGAGGCGCGCTCGGCCAATAGCGCGATCCAGGCGCACACTCAACTGTGTCGCGTTCGCAGGGCGGAATCTCTCGGGGCCGCCGCTGTTGGCCGTGTCGCGCGAAGATCCGCGGTAATGCGCGGTACTTATTTCGAATCCAACGTGCCATTGCGCGGCGGCACCGGCCGTGGTGACGGTTACGAGAGCCAGTAAGGGCAAACTCCAACGCATAGTCGCGTCCCTCAGTACATGACCAGGTTGATCCAGCCGTTGGTGATGTTGTTGTCGCCTTTGACGAACCAGTTGTAGCCGGGATACGTGGTGCCCACGATGTCGTCCTCTACGGCGGTCCCAACGAGGTCATCATTGGTCTTGAAGAACGAGGCGATCGCCTCCCAGAGACTCTTGGCCGCTTTGGCGTATTTGTATGCCTTCACGACTGCCGTGCTCGAGTCGTTGCCTCCAGTGAAGTTGTTATAGAGGCTGTCCACGACTTGGAAGAGCCGTTCTGCGCGTCCGACATCCGTCTTGATCTGACACGCGGTGTCATCGTCCTCGACGATCAAGACGCGAAGATTCTGGTTGGGATGCGCCGCATTGTATTGATCGAGCTGGGTCTTCGAGAAAAGCAGCACGTTGCCATCCCAATCGAGGTCGTTCTGATCGAAGGTATACGGCCCGCCTGCATGCTCACCGGCGCATTGATAGTCGTACAAGGAATCCGTCGTGCCCTTCTGCCCGAGAATGTGTACCTCAAATTCGGGCGACCCCTTCAACCAGCCTTCAAAGTCTTGTACGAAATGGCTTTTCGTCATGTACAGACCGGGTGCCGGCGGGGGCGGCGGCGTGACGTCTCCGGTCGTCCCACCGCAGTCATCGGTGCATTCGATGACGCGCGCGGGACGTTGGGAGAAGTCGGTTTCGACCGGCACGAGGGCCAAGACGGGAATGGCCGGCGGCGTCTTCGGGTCGAGCACCTGGCGCCGGCCGTCGGGATCGAACGCGATAGGCGGATCGTCGTCCGTGACCGCGGTGGCCACGAGCACCTGCTCGTCGCCGGTCCACGCCGCGCGGTGCGCGGGCACCGGGAAGTAGACCTCGAGCGCGATCGCCGCCTTGGCCTGAGTCCCGACTGCGTCCTTGGTCGTGCCGTTCTCGACCGCGATCTCGCCCAGGGCCCTGCTTCCGTTGGCGGCGAGGAAAGTCTCGAATTGCAGCTTGTGCTCGCGATAGGGTGAGGCATCGAGCTGCGCCTTCAGATAGGCCCGAAACGCCGGGTTCTTGAGCCCTTTCGCGACCATCCTGGCGAGCGCTTCGGGACGGCGGGCATTGGCCGCGATGGCGGCCACCGGCGCTTCCGATGGCGGCGTCACGGTCCGGTCGCTGCAAGCGGCGATGAGGAGCAGCGCCGCCACAGCGCAACTGCGGTTCAACATGAGTCCTCCTGGTAAGAGTGGAGGCTCATTGTGGGGCAGAACGCGAGAGGATCGTCGTCCTTTCCTTGCGACTCGGGCCCAGAACACGCGAGATTCACGGGCCATGCTTCCGCTTGCGGTCGATTCGACGTACTGGCAACAGCGCGTCGCGTACGAGATCCTCGCCTCAGTCGACGAGCCGAGCGGCGTGCTGAGCGGCAATGTCCGCATCAAGTACGTCAATCAGTCGCCCGATACGCTGCGCGATTTCTACGTCCATCAGTATCTGAATGCGTTCCGGCCGGGCTCGCGCTGGGCCGCGGTCGACTCCGCGGAGGGCCGAGTCCGCTTTCAGCACATGAAGGACCCCGATTTCGCGTTCGAGCGAATCACCCAGGCGTCGCTCGGCGCGCCGGACTATCCGTACGCGCCCGACTCGACGATCGCGCACTGGCGTTTGTCGCGCGCGCTCACGCCCGGCGATTCCATGGACGTCACGATTTCCTGGAAGGCTCGGCCCTCGACGTTGCCTCGGCGACAGGGCAGGCAGGGCCGGCGATTCGACTTCGCGCAGTGGTATCCGAAAGTGGTCGTGTACGACAAGTACGGCTGGGAAGACCATCCGCTGTATCCGGCCGGCGAGTTCTATGGCGAATTCGCCAGTTATGATGTCAGCCTCGACCTCGCTGCAGACCAGGTCATTGGTGCCACGGGCGTGCCAATTGAAGGCGACCCAGGGTGGCAGAAGGCTGCCGTCGGCGGCGGCCCCGTCGACTATCAGCGCGACTGGTACGGTACACGTCGGCACGATGGCACGTCGGCACGATGCGGCGCCGTCGCAACGGGTCGTAAGTGCGTGAGATTCTACGCTGATTCGGTGCATCACTTCGCGTTTTCGATGAACCCTGACTATCGCTACGAGCAAGGCCGCTACAAGGACGTGGTCGTGCACGTCCTCTACCAGCCGGGCGACAGCGCGACATGGGGGAAGGGCATCGCGGTGAAAGGCACCGAGATCGCGCTCGCCTGGCTCGATTCGCTGTACGGCAAATTCGCGTGGCCGCAGATCACCAACGTCCACCGCATCGAGGGCGGCGGCACCGAATTCCCCATGATGATCATGGACGGCAGCGCCGGCCTCGGCCTCATCGTCCACGAGCTGGGCCATAATTACACGATGGGGATCCTCGCCAACAACGAATGGCGCGAGGGCTTTCTCGACGAAGGGTTCACGAGCTTCCAGGCGGACTGGTTCTTCGAATCACACGGCGGCGGCTCGGACTATCCCGGCGTCGAGGCCGAGCTGCGGCTGTGGGATGTGGACCGCTGGAGCGAGCCGGTCTCGATGATCAGCGAGGAGTATCGCGACTTCGCCACCTACAACACGATGATCTACGAGAAGGGCGCGCTCTTCTTCGAGCAGCTGCGCTACATCGTGGGCGACGATGCGATGCGGAGGATCCTGCGAACGTATTACGCGCGCTGGCGGCTGAAGCACGTGGATGAGAACGCATTCCGCACCGTCGCGGAAGAAGTCTCGCACCAGGATCTGAAGTGGTTCTTCGGCCAGTGGCTGCACGGCACGCCGTTGATCGATTACAAGATCGGCAAGGTGAAGCGCAGGAAGCTGGCGGACGGCAGCTGGCGGACGGCGGTCACGATTCAGCGACTCGGTGACGGCTGGATGCCGATCGAGCTCCGCTACGGCGATTCGATCGTGGCGCGGATCAGTGGCCAGGGCGAGCGCGAGACCGTCGAGTTCGTCAGCGACAAGAAGCCCAAGCGCATCGTGCTGGACCCGCGGCAACGCGCGCACGACTGGAATGCACTCAATAACTACTATGGCAGCCGCACCATGCTGGTGCGGCTCGACTACTTGAAGCGGGTCGAGCCGCCGCGCGACCGCCTCGTCACGAGCTTTCTCCCGGCGGTGTGGTCCAACGACTTCGGCGGCGCCACGATCGGGATGCGGTCGCGGCAAGACTACCTCGGCCGCTTTGACAAGAACTTTTTGGTGGTCTCCTATGCGTTGGACCCGGACTTTGGCGGCGCTTCCGACGCGACGCAGCGCCGGTACGGCTTTTACCTGCGGTTGGGCAACCCGGTCAGTCACCCGATGCCGCGCACCGATGCGTCGGTGGCTGGGTGGAGCGTCGAGGGGCGCGTCGGCGCGGCCATTCACACCGATCGCTCGCTCCGCAAGCATTTGACCTTCGGCCCCGACGTCCACGTCGGCGTCGACGCGATCTGGATGGCCGTGAACGATCTGGGCTTTGTGGACCGCCGGTTGTGGGACAACGCCGGCACGATCGAACTGGGGCCGTGGTGGTCGATGACGAAAGTGCGCGGTAACCGGGAGTGGCGCGCTCGGGCCGGCGTCACGGGCGGCATCGTGTACCGCAATCCGGGCCCAGGCATCCAGGCGAAGAGCCGCTTCGATATCGAGGCGTTCGGCCGGCCCACTGGCGAACTCAGTCTGCGTACGCCGGTGCTCGGCGTCCGGCTGTTCTTCGGTGCCTATTACGCGGACACCAACTTCGCGACGCCGCTGCAGCGCCGGATCATGGTGGCGGGCGCCGATCCGTACACCACGTTCACCAATCCATTGCTGCGGAGCCGCGGGGCGCTGTTCGTGCGGCCGGATTTCCACTATCAAGCACCGGGCGGCCCCGGCCTCCGCGCCTTCCGTCCCGACCTCGGTGGCCGCTGGGCCCTCTCGTTGAACCTCGAGGGTACGAAGACCGTGTACCGGCGAGACGACGGCCTGCTTACCCGCGTGACGTTCGAATCGTTTGCGGACGCGGGCCTGGTCGATACCCTTGCCGTCCCGGCGTCAGGCAATCACTCTCAGACGACGCTGTATGACGCGGGGGTTGGTCTCGTGACACGGCACCGCATCAACGACCTCGCGTGGACGATGCGCTTCGAGGTGCCCTTGATCGTCAACCGCTGGGACTATGCGGCCGACGGCACGGACAAGCGCGTGCGATTCCGCTGGCAGGTGAGCCTGGAGCCGAGCTTTTGAACGAGCGGCGAGCGTTTTTCCAGAATGTCTTCGGCAAGCTTCTCAACGAGGTCGCGAAGCGCACGGAAGAGCGCGTCGCGCCCAAACGCTGGTTTCGCCCGCCCGGCGCGGCGCCTGAAGTGGCGTTCGTGGCCGCCTGCACGCGCTGCGGCGACTGCATCGACGTCTGCCCCGTGCACGCGATTCTCAAGACGCCGGCGAACGGCGGCGGGTTGGCGGCGGGCACGCCCTACATCGACCCGACGACCCGCGCCTGCATCGCCTGCGAAGACATGCCCTGCGCCGCGGCGTGTGAAACGGGCGCCCTGACGAAGGTGCCGTGGGACACCGTCCATATGGGGGTGCTGGAGCTCGACCCGCAGCGCTGCATCACATTTCAGGGAGCGGAGTGCGGCGTCTGCGCCCGCGCGTGTCCGATTGGAGAGAAGGCGCTCGCGCTCGACGATCGCGGACGTCCGGTGCTGAAGCCGGAAGGCTGCGTTGGCTGCGGGGTATGTGTGACGGCATGCGTCACCGTGCCCTCTTCCCTGAAACTGAGGCTCGCATGACCGACGCCATTACCCGCGTCGAAAAGCCGTGGGGGCACGAGCTCATCTGGGCCAAGACCGACCGCTACGTCGGCAAGATCCTGCACATCGAAGCCGGCCAGGTGCTCTCGCTCCAGTACCACAATGTGAAGGACGAGACGATTTACGTGCTGACGGGCGAAATCATCCTGCGGACCGGTCGCATCGAAAAGCTCACCGAGCGCCGGATGAAACCCGGCGAGAATCTTCACATTTCCCCCAAACAGATCCATCAGTTCGAGGCCGTCGTCACGAGCGACCTGCTGGAAGTCTCTACGCCCGAGATCGACGACGTCGTGCGCCTGAAGGATCGCTACGGACGAGTGCCCTGACATGAAAGTCATCATGCCGATGGCCGGCAAAGGCACGCGGCTCCTGCCGCTGACCAAGCGCGTACCCAAGCCGCTCGTGAATGTCGCCGGCAGGCCGGTCATGGATTACGTGATGGATGCGCTGAAGCGCGCGGGGCAGCTCGACGAGCTGATCATCATCACGGGACACCTGAAGGAGAAAGTCGAAGCCTACGTCCGGAAGAACTACGACATTCCCGCGCGCTTTATCGAACAGAAGGTGCTCGACGGGACGGCCGGCGCGGTGAATCTCGCCCGTCCGTACGTGGACGGACCGGTGATCGTCATCTTCGTGGACACGCTGTTCGAGGCCGATCTGTCGATCGTGAAAAACACGAAGGCCGACGGCATCATCTGGACCAAGGAAGTCGAGGACTATCAGCGTTTCGGCGTCGTCGTGACGGACAAGCAGGGCCACATGACCAAGATCGTCGAGAAGCCCAATACGCCGATTTCCAAGCGGGCCAATATCGGCCTGCAGTATGTGAAGGATTGGCGCACACTGTTCGACGGGGTCGAGCACGTCCTGAAGAGTCCCCCAGGCAAAGGCGGGGAGTTCTTTCTCACCGATGCCTTCCAGTACATGGTGGACAAGGGGAAGAAGCTCTTCGTCAGCGACGTCGGCGGCTGGTACGACTGCGGCAAGGTGGATACGCTGCTCGAGACGAACCAGCATCTGCTCGAGCACGGTCGCGGCAAACGCCCCGCCAAGGCGTCGTCAGACGTGAAGATCAAGGAACCCGTCTACATCGAGGACGGCGTCACGCTGAAGGACGCGACGGTCGGCCCCAACGTCGCCGTGGAGGCGGGCAGCAGCATCGTGGGCAGCACCGTCGCCAACAGCATCCTCGGCAGGGGTGTGCAGGTAAAGAACGCCAAGGTCGAGGGGTCCGTGATCGGCGACAAGCAGGTCATCGATGGCCGGCAGGTGAAGGATTCCGTGATGGATGCGGGAGAGGTGGCCGCGGCCCGCTAGCCGGGTTGACAAGTACGACAATTCTAGTATAATCGAAGTGTGGACGCCGCTACGCAAGCGCTGCACTTCGCCCCCAAATTCGCCGCCCTCGGCCACGAGGCGCGGCTCAGTATCGTCCGCTGCCTCTTGTCCTCGCATCCCGACGGGATGGTCGTCGGCGAGATCTTGGAACGTCTGGAGATACCGCCGTCGACACTCTCCCATCACCTCGATGCCCTGCAACGCGAAGGCCTCGTCGCCATTACGAGGGAAGGGAAGTTTCTCCGCTATCGTGCCGATG
>QHUF01000003.1 GCA_003221075.1 Gemmatimonadota bacterium | reverse complement strand
GGGGCAGCGCCGGCTACGCCGCGGCGCGCTTGCTCGGGGCCGCCCGATCCCTCGAGCGGCTGCGGACGCGAGCGAAACGCGGATTCGTTCCACCGGCCGCCTTCGCCCGCGAGTACATCCAGCTCGGTCGGCGTGAGGAGGCCTTGGCCTCGCTACGGCGAGCGTTCGGGGAGGGCGATGTTAATTTGGCGGCGGCGGTTAGCTGCGAACCGGAATACGCCCCCCTTCGGGCTGACCCGCGCTACCAGGACCTCCGGCGTCGCATGGGGTTGCAATAAGGGGCTGTCTCCGGCGTTGTCGCGGTACGCGGAGGCTAAGACACCGCAACTAGCTTCGCCCATGCTTCTCGAACACGACCGACCGCGCGAGCGTTTCTGGGCGGTCGGCCCCGGCGCGTTGACGGCGCAAGAGCTTCTGGCCATTCTCCTTGGAACGGGGACGCGCGGGCAGGACGCCCTCGCCGTGGCCGGTGAGATCCTGTCGCGGGGCGATGGCTCGCTGCGGCGGCTGGCCACCCGGCCCTGGGCGGAACTGGCCCGGATACCAGGGGTGGGGCGCGCCAAAGCCGCCAGGGTCGCGGCGGCGATCGAGTTGGGACGCCGGATCGAGACGGAAGCCGACCCGTCCCCCGAGCGGATTCGCGGACCGGGCGACGTGCAGCGCTACTATGGACTGCGCCTGCGGGACCTCGCCGTCGAGGAGTTTCACGTCCTCGCGCTAGGGAGCCAGAGTCAGATTCTGGCGGATCTACTGATTACGCGGGGCATTCTGAACAGCTCGTTGGTGCACCCGCGCGAGGTGTTTCGGGCGGCGATCGCCGAGGCGGCGGCTGGGATCATCGTGGTGCACAATCATCCCAGCGGTGATCCCACGCCCTCGGCGGACGATCGCGCGGTGACGCGCCAGCTCGTGGATGCCGGGCGAGTGCTCGATGTGCCGGTGTACGATCATGTGGTGATTGGTGGGGGAGAGCGGTACGTGAGTTTCGCGGAGGCAGGGCTCCTGTGACGAGTACGGCGCCGATTCTCGCGCCCGAGCTGGCGAAAGCGGTCGCCGCGCAACGCGACCGCCTCGACCTCGACGTGCTGTCGCGCGCCTATCGCATCAGTGCGCAGGCCCATCAGGGACAAAAGCGCCTGTCCGGCGACGACTTCGTGTCCCACAGCGTCGCCGTCGCGACGATTCTCGCCGAGCAGCAAATGGACACGACGACCATCGCCGCGGCGCTGCTGCACGACGTGGTCGAGGACTCCGATGTCACGCTGGACCTGCTACGCCGCGACTTCGGAAATGAAGTGGCCGATCTGGTGGACGGCCTCACCAAGATCTCGACGCTCAACTTCCGTTCCACCGCCGAGGAGCAGGCGGAGAACTACCGCAAACTGCTGATGTCGGTGGCACGCGACGCGCGCGTCATCATCATCAAGCTGGCTGACCGGCTCCACAACATGCGTACGCTCGACCCGCTGCCACCGGACAAGCGCAAGCGGATCGCGTTGGAAACGCGCGAGCTGTACGCGCCGCTCGCGCATCGCTTCGGCATGGCAGGAGTGAAGGCGGAGCTTGAGGACCTCGCTTTCAAGTATCTCGAACCCGACGACTACCGGCAGCTCGCGAAGCAGGTGAAGGCGCGGCGCGTCGAGCGCGACCGTACGATCGAGCGCATGCGCGCGCCGCTCTCCGACGAGCTGCGGCGCGCCGGCATCGCCGGCTGGGAGATCGTGGGCCGGCCCAAGAACCTGTGGTCCATCGTCAAGAAGATGAAGAAGCGCGGCAAGCCGTTCGAGGAGATCTACGATCTGCTCGCGGTGCGCGTCCTGGTGAACAACATCACCGACTGCTACCACGTGCTCGGCATCATCCATCACACGTGGACGCCGCTGCAGGAGCGGATCAAGGATTACATCGCGAGTCCCAAGTCCAACGGCTACCAGTCGCTGCACACCACCGTGTTCGGGCCCGGCGGCCAGCTCTACGAGATCCAGATCCGCACCCGCGACATGCATCGCACCGCCGAGTACGGTATCGCCGCGCATTGGCTGTACAAGGAGAACGGCAAGAGCGCCGACGAGCTCGATCACCATCTGTCGTGGTTCCGGCAATTGATCGAGCTGCAGCAGGACGCGCACAGCCCTGAGGAGTTTCTCGAGTTCCTGAAGATCGACCTCTATCAGGATGAAATCTTCGTCTTTACGCCGGCCGGAGACGTCAAGCGGCTGCCGAAGAGCGCCACGCCGATCGATTTCGCGTTCATGGTGCATACCGAAGTGGGCCAGCACTGCAACGGCGCCCGCGTCAACGGGCGCATCGCGCCGCTGCATCGGCCGCTGCGCAACGGCGACACAATCGAAGTCCTCACCTCTCCGCAGGCCAAGCCGTCGCGCGATTGGCTGGCGCATGTGCAGACCGGGCGGGCGCGGCAGAAGATCCGCCAGTGGATCAAGCAGGAGGAGCAGGAGCGCAGCGTGACCCTCGGCCGGGAAATCCTCGGTCGCGAGATCCGGCGCCGGCGCCTCGATCCGCCTACTCCCGAGCAGCTGGCGCAAGCAGCCCAGAAGCTGGGACTCGGCGCCGCCGAACAAGTGGAGACGGCAATCGGCCGCGGGGATGTGCAGATCGGGCAGATGATCAACGCACTGTACCCCGACATTCCGGCGGACGAACAGCACTCGCCGAAGCCGACGGCATTTGGGCGCGTCATCGAGCGGCTGCGGCTGGGCCGCGGCATCAAGATTCATGGCGTCGAAGGCCTGATGGTGCGCTACGCGCAGTGCTGCCAGCCCGTCCCGGGCGATCCGGTTGTCGGCTACGTCACCCAGGGGAGGGGCATCTCGATCCACCGCAACGACTGCCCCAACCTGCTGACCCTCTCGGGCGATGAGGAGCGGCGGGTCGAAATCGATTGGCGCGAGGTCGAGGGGGAGACGTTCGTCGTCCGGCTGGCGGTGAGCGGCGAGGACCGCCGCGGGCTCTACGCCGATATCTGCGAGGCGATCAGCGGTACGGGCACCAACATCCGCAGTGCGGAGCTCGCCTCCAAGGACGGCGTCGTCTTCGGGTCGGTCCTGGTGGAGGTCGAGAACAACACCCACCTGCACAAGGTCTTGAAGGCGGTCCGCAAGGTGAAGGGTGTGACGGAGATTGCGCGCCGGGATTCCAGCGGTCCCGCTGAAGTCGTCGTCGGTTAGGTTTCCCACTTATGCCTTTCGAGCTCGGAAACGCCCCGCCGCCGGCGGGTGATCAGCCTCGCGCCATTCGCGAGCTGAACGCCGGACTGCGCCGTGGCGACAAGTACCAAACGCTCCTCGGCGTCACGGGGTCGGGGAAGACGATGACGATGGCGCACGTCGTCGCCGACCTCAACAAGCCGACGCTGGTGCTGTCGCACAACAAGACGCTCGCTGCGCAGCTGTACGGCGAGCTGAAGACATTCTTCCCGTCCAACGCGGTCGAATTCTTCATTTCCTACTACGACTACTACCAGCCCGAGGCGTACGTGCCGTCGACCGACACGTATATCGCCAAGGACTCCTCCATCAACGACGACATCGAGCGCCTGCGGCTGCGCGCTACGTCGAGTCTGATGGAGCGCGACGACGTCATCATCGTCGCGAGTGTCTCGGCGATCTACGGCCTCGGCGACCCCGAGCTGTATCGAGAGCTGCTCGTGACCGCGCAAAAGGGCGAAACGCGGGGCCGGGACGCACTGCTCGCCGATCTCGTCGCCGTGCAGTATCAGCGCAACGACGTGGGCTTCGAACGCGGGACGTTTCGGGTGCGCGGCGATACCGTGGAGGTCTTCCCGGCGTATGACGAGCAGGCCGTGCGGATCGAGTTCTGGGGCGACGAGATCGAGCGCATCGCGAAGATCGATCCGTTGACCGGGAACGTCATCCGGCCGATGGACCGCTCTGCGATCTATCCGGCGACGCATTTCGTTACCCAACGGGCCACGATCGAGCGCGCTGTCACCAGGATCCGGACCGAGCTCGCGGAGCGTCTGACGGAGCTGCGCGCGCAAAACAAGCTGCTGGAAGCACAACGACTCGAGTCCCGCACGCACTTCGACATCGACATGCTGATGGAAGTGGGACGGTGCGCCGGCATCGAGAACTACTCGCGGCTCTTCAGCGGTCGCCAGCCGGGCGAGCGACCGGCATGCCTGCTCGACTACTTTCCGGACGATTATCTCTGCATCATCGACGAGTCGCACCAGACGCTGCCGCAGCTCGGCGCCATGTACGAGGGCGACCGCTCGCGCAAACAGACTCTGGTGGATTACGGCTTCCGCCTTCCCTCCGCGCTCGACAACCGGCCGCTCCGATTCGATGAGTTCATGGGACTGGTGCCGCGCATGGTGTTCGTCTCGGCGACGCCGGGGCAAGACGAGCTGCAGCTCTCGGGTGGCGTCATTGTCGAACAGATCATCCGGCCGACCGGGCTGATCGATCCCACCGTCGAAATCCGGCCGGTGGCGGGGCAGGTGGATGACCTGCTCGGCGAAATCCGGCTGCGCGAAAAGAAAAACGAGCGCATCCTGGTCACGACGTTAACGAAGCGTATGGCGGAAGACCTCACCGATTACCTGCAGCAGCATGGCGTACGGGTGCGCTACCTACACTCGGAGATCGACGCGATCGAGCGCGTGGAGATCATTCGGGGCCTGCGTCTCGGCGAGTTCGACGTCCTGGTGGGAATCAACTTGCTACGCGAAGGGTTGGACTTGCCCGAGGTCTCCCTGGTCGCGGTGCTGGATGCCGACCAGGAGGGGTTCCTCCGATCAGATCGGTCGTTGATCCAGACCGTGGGGCGTGCGGCGCGCCACCTCAGCGGCAAAGCCATTCTGTACGCCGATCGCGTCACCGGCTCGATGGAACGGGCGCTGAAAGAGATGGACCGACGCCGCGAGACACAGGTTGCTTACAACGTCGAGCACGGCATCACGCCGCGGTCCATCGTCAAATCGGTCGGCGACATCCGTTTCGTCACCCGCGTCGCCGACGCGCGGGTTGCGAAGCCCGGTGCCGGGGAGGTCCGCCGCCCCGCGGACGCCGGCGAGCGCGAGACCCTCATCCGCATGCTGGAGCAGCAGATGCAGGCTGCTGCCGAGGAGCTCGACTTCGAGCTGGCAGCCGTCCTGCGCGATCAGCTCCTGGAGCTCAAGGCCGATGCGCCTCTCCGCGAGCGAGCTCAGCCGGTTCGGTGAGGACCTCGGTCACCAGCTCCACGCCCCCGCGGTAATCGGGTTGTCGGGAGAGCTGGGGACGGGGAAGACCACCCTCGTCCAAGCGATCTGCCGGGGTCTAGGCGCGCACGCACGGGCCACCAGTCCTACGTACGCACTGGTGCATCACTACGACGCTGATTCCGTTCCCGTTTACCACGTGGATTGTTACCGCCTGCGCCAGCCCGACGAAGCTCGCGATCTCGGCTTCGACGACATGCTTCGCGAGCGTGCAATCGTTCTGATCGAGTGGCCGGAGCGCGCAGGGACGTGGGCTCCTCCGCTCGATCGGCACTTCCGGCTGTCATACGATTCTGATCCCGGGAATCGCGTGCTTGAAGAATGAGTCCTGGCTGGCGATCGACACGGCGACGGATCTGGCCAGTGTCGCGGTGGGTTCGGCCGACCACGTGGCGGCCGCGCGCGCGATTCGTGGCGCGCGATCGCACGCGGCGCAGATCATACCGCTGATCCAAGACGTGCTCGCGCTTGCCAAACTGCGGCTCGAGCAAATCAGGGGAGTCATCGTTGGCGACGGACCGGGAAGCTTCACGGGGCTACGCATCGGGTGGGCCGCCGCAAAGGGGCTAGTTCAGGAGCGCCATCTGCCGCTGATCGCGATACCGTCCTTACTCGGCGCCGCCCACGCCGCAGGCGTGGAGACCGCCGCGGCTTGCTATGACGCTCTGCGGGGACAGCTCTTCGGCGCCGTGTTTACCTTTGATGGCGATCGGTTGATCACGCGTGTCGCGCCAGACCTCTTTACGATCCCTACACTTGCCGTGCGTGCTCGGGCGTCGCCGGATCTCGTGGTCGGAGACGGGGCCGAGCGCTATCGCGAGACGGTTGTAGCCTGGACCGGACGAGCGCCCGTTGGCCTCGATGCGTTGCCCCCGATCGCGGGATCGCTGCTCTCGCTCTTTCGTTACGATGGCGCGCGCCGCGCGATCGAGGACCCGCAAGCAGCCGAGCCGGTCTACGGCCGGCCCGCCGAAGCTCAGGTGAAATGGGAGGCGCGCTACGGCCGACCCCTACCGAATTCGTCCCGCTAGCCTGGGCGATATAGCGGCGGTCCGCGCGATCGAGCAAGAGGTCTTCGCCGATCCGTGGTCCGCACAGGATTTCCGCGACTGCGTGACGTCCGATGCCCTGTTTCTGGTAGCCGAGGCGGAAGGGAGCAAGGCGATCGGCGGGTACGTCGTGGCGCTCGACGCAGCGGACGAGGGAGAGATCCTGAACCTGGCCGTCGCGCCGGCGGGTCGGCGTCACGGGTTGGGACGTGCACTCGTGCAACAGATTCTCGCGGCTCTGACGACGCGCGGAGCCCGGCAGATCTACCTCGAGGTGCGTGAATCGAATGCCGCGGCTCGCGCCTTGTATGCCGCCCATGGCTTCAAAGAGCTCGGTCGTCGGAAGCAGTATTATCGGCGGCCGGTCGAGGATGCGATCGTGCTGAGACGTGATGCATAACTTCGGTACAAGTGGCGTATCTTTGGTTGACAGAATGACTTGCGATTTATATAGTGTGTGGCACCCTTGGGCCCTAACCCGCTTCATCGTCGGAGGTTGTTGTGAGCCGCAGTCTCAATAAGGTCCAACTCATCGGGAATCTGGGTGCGGATCCCGAAGTACGCAGCACGAATAACGGCTCCCGCGTGGCGACCCTTTCGGTGGCGACCAGCCGCCAATGGACCGGCAACGGGGGCGAGAAGCAGGAAAAGACCGAGTGGCACAGGGTTATCTGCTGGAACAACAAGGGTTCCGGCCTGGCCGACATCGCCGAGAAGTACCTGAAAAAGGGCGACAAGGTCTATATCGAAGGGCGGATCGAGTACCGGACGTGGGAAGATCGCGAGAAGCAGACGCGCTACGTCACCGAGATCATCGCGCGTGAGTTGATCATGCTGGGGTCCAGAGGCGGCGCCGCCCCGGTTGGTGCGGGGGCGGGGGCTGGGAAGGGGGCCTCGGAAGCTGGCGGCAAAGCGCCAGAGTCGCTCGACGCGTTCCCGGAGGCGCTGGATGAGGAGGACGACGATCTCCCGTTTTGACCGCGCCGTACTACTGGCCCTGGCGGCGTTGCCGCTCATGTGGCGCGTCCTGCCGGCGCAGGACACCACGCAGGCGACTCAACAACAGGACACGACGCAGGCGGCCGCCGCTTTTCAGGGACAAGTTCCCGCCAGTCACACGGTCTCACGCGGTGAGACGTTGTGGTCCATCTCCCAGATGTACTTCAACGATCCGCTGCTGTGGCCACCGCCCGGCCGGGCACCACGCCGGCCGCCGCCGACACCGTGCGTGCCGCTCCTGGCGACACCGTCGCTGCTATCGTGCCGCTCGACACGGCGGCGATCGACACGATTCCGGCGGACACGGCACAGCTGATCGTCGAACCGCCGCCGCCCACGGTTGCCGAGAGTCGCGAGACGATCTTCGATCGGCGCCGCACGAATCAGCAGGTCGTCCAGGATGTGCTCCGCGCCTACGTGCATCAGCCCTATCGTCCGCTCCGTGCCGGTGAGTTCTACGCCGCCGGCTTCCTGAGCGAGGACGAGCGGTTGCCGTGGGGTCGGGTGCTCGGCGCGACCGCCGTATCGGCGATTCCCAGGCTTTCCGATCGTACATCCGCGACCACGTTTCAAGAGATCTCCATCCGGCCGCCGCGCAACGCGTCCTATCATGTCGGCGACTCGTTACTGGTCGCGCGTATCGACCGGATCTTGGATTTCGGCCGTTGGGGCGACGTCGTGGTCCCCACCGGCATTGCGCGCGTTACGTCGATCCAGGAGGAGCAGGTGCTGGCGGTGGTCGTCGCGCAGTTCGACCGCGTTCATGAGAATGAGCTCGCAATGCCGCTCGAGCCGTTCCGTGATCCCGGTCAGGTGCGGCCGACGCCCGTCGAGCGGGGTCTGACAGGCAAGCTGCTGGGGGCGCGGGATCCGCATTCGATCGCCGGCGCGCAGCAGTACTTCTTCATCGACAAGGGTCGCCGCGATGGCGTCACGCTCGGCGATGTCTTCGAGGCTTACAGGCCGGCCCAAGGCTATGCGGGAACCGCGTCGGAAGAGGTGCGCGCGGTACTCATGATCGTGCACACGCGGGAACGCTCCGCGACGGGTCTCCTGCTACAAATCAGTCATCCGAGCCTGGACCGAGGTCTTCCGGTACGGTTGATCAAGAAGATGCCCTCCTGAAAGGCGGCCGGGCCCAGCTTCGTGGGACTGGCCCGTATCTGCCGTGATTGTCACCCTGCATCTGGTTGCTCTGGCGCTCTACGGTTTGGCCACGGCACTGACGCTGGCGCCCTTCATGGGGGTCCGGCCAGCGCCGCGCGCGCTCACGATCGCGCTGCCGTGCGCGGGCGCAGCGATACACGTCGTCGGCATTTCGCAGCTCACGCTCGTTGGCCTCGGACCGGCCCTGTCGATGCTGGCGCTCTGTCTCGTGCTGCTCCAGCTCGCGAGCGAAAAACTGCTGCGTGGCTCCGCCGTCTCGTTCTTCGCGGGGCCGCTCGCCACGGGACTCGTTGGACTCGCGATTCTGAGCGGGCTCGCGCCCGGTGCCGAAACCGTCGGGGCCCGCAACACCTGGTTCGTGCTGCACGTCGCGCTCAGCGCGCTCGGCGTCGCCTTGATGGCGCTGGCTTTCATCGCCGCGGCTCTCTATCTGCTGCAATTCCGAGAGCTGAAAGCCCGCCGCTTTGGCCAGATCTTCCAGTTGTTTCCGCCGCTCGAGCTGCTCGATCAGCTCAATCGCGTTGCCCTCGTCACAGGCTTTCCCGCATTGACACTCGGGGTCCTGCTCGCGCTTGGGTACGGCGCTCAGTTCTCCGGCGGTTTGCACGTGGCAAAAGCGCAACTCGTGTGGGGGATCTTTACGTGGGTCGTGCTCGGCTGGGCCGTCTGGGTGCGCCTCGTCCGCCATTGGGCCGGCCGCCGCGCGGCGCTCGCCAGCATCGCCGGCTTCTGTGCCGTCCTCCTGGTGTACGTCGCCCTGAAGCTGACGCAACCCGGTGCCGAACGGTTCCTGTGACGACGGGTCATACGGAGATGGGGATCAAGGTCGTCGGGGTGAACCACCGCACCGCGCCACTCGACGTGCGCGAGCGTTTTGCGCACGGCGCGCACGAGGTGCCGGGCGCGCTGGCGCGCGTCATGGCGGCGGGCGCGAGTGGCGGAGTCCTGCTTTCCACGTGCAATCGCACCGAGTTCTATTTGGTCTCGGGCGACGAGCCGGCGCTCGAGGCGGTGTGGTCGCTGCTCGGCGAGCGGCTGCCCTCGGGTGCGCCTCCGGTGGGCGGCGCGCGGGAATATGGGTACATCGCCCGCGATCGGGATGCCGTGCGCCATCTCTACCGGGTGTCGTCGGGACTCGACTCGATGATCCTGGGCGAATCGCAGATCCAGGGACAGGTCCGGGAGGCCTGGGAAGCTTCGCGCGCACAAGCCGGTCCGGTGCTGCACCGCCTGTTTCAGACGGCACTGCACGTCGGGTCACGCGTCCGTACCGAAACGGGTCTGGGGATGGGGACGGCGTCCGCGGCGTCGGCAGGCGTCGCGGTCGCGGGAAAGATCTTCGGCGATCTCGCCGGCCGCAGTGCACTCATTCTGGGCGCCGGGGACATGGCCGAGCTGGCGGCGACCTGTCTCACCGATCAGGGCGTGCAGATCACCCTCGTGGCGAATCGAACGCAGGAGCGTGCCCGGGCAATCGCCGAGCGGCTGGGCGGTAAAGCGGTGTCGCTGGAGGAAGCGTGGCCGCACTTCGCCACCACGGACATCGCCCTCTGCTCGACCGCCGCGCCGCACGCGGTGGTCACGTGGGAGCGGGTGGGAACGATCATTGGCGCGCGGCGCGGGAAGCCGCTCTGCATTCTGGACCTGGCGGTGCCGCGCGACGTCGATCCGGCGATCGCGCAGCTCGAGAACGTGTTCCTGTACGACGTCGACGACTTACAGACGGTCGCGGCGCAAGCGACCACGCGGCGCCGCGATGAGATTCCCGCCGCCGAGCGAATCGTGGAAGAGGAGACCGATCTGTTCTGGGCGTGGTATGGCGGTCTCGGTGTCGTGCCGACCATCAAGGAGCTCCGCGCCCGCATGGATCATGTGCGCGCCGCCGAGCTGGAGCGGGCGCTGCGCGAGCTGGATCATCTGAGTCCGGAGGATCGTGCCCAGCTCGAGCAGTTCAGTCAGGTGTTGCTGAACAAGTTCCTGCACCAACCCACGATCGCCCTGAAGAAGGCGGCTGAAGAAGGCCATGGGTACGGTCTGCTCGAGGCCGTACGCCGGCTCTTCGGAATGGAGCCACCCGCATGACGCAGATCCTCGTGACCGGCGGGGCCGGGTACATCGGCAGTGTCCTCGTAGACCAGCTCCTCGAGCGGGGCTTCGGGGTCGTCGTCCTCGACGACCTCAGCACCGGACACCGCCAGGCGGTCGCGCGGGGCGCCGGCTTCGTGCAAGGCGGGATCGGCAACCGGGAGCTGGTGGACTCGCTGCTCCAAAAGGAGCGAATCGAGGCAATCATCCACCTGGCCGCCTTCGCCTTGGTCGCGGAATCGGTCGCCCAGCCTCGCAAGTACGTGGCCAACAATGTGACGGCCGCCCGTGTACTGTTGGACGCGGCCGCTCGGGCGAAAGTCCGCCGTTTCGTCTTCTCGTCGTCGTGCGCGGTGTATGGTCATCCACCGAAGGTTCCGATAACGGAAGATACGCCGCAGCAGCCGGTGAATCCGTACGGTGAGACGAAGCGCGATTACGAGCGGTTATTGGCCGAAGTCGCACCGAAGCACGGCATGGGGGTGGTGAGCTTGCGCTACTTCAATGCCGCCGGTGCCACGGAGCAACGGGGAGAAGACCACGATCCGGAGACGCATCTGATCCCGAACGTGTTCGCCGCGGCGCTCGGCAAGCGTGAGGCGCTCGACGTGTACGGCACCGATTATCCGACGCCCGACGGGACGGCGATTCGGGATTATGTCCACGTCGCCGATATCGCCGACGCGCATCTGCGCGCGCTGGACGTGGCGCTCGATGGTGGCGCCGCGGTCGCAGTGAATCTGGGCACTGGTACGGGCCGCTCCGTCCGCGAGGTCGTGGAGGCGGCGCGCCGCGTGACTGGACGCGGGGTGCCGACGGTCGAGCGGCCCCGCCGGCCCGGCGATCCGCCAGAGTTGGTCGCGGCAGTGGGCCGCGCGGCGACGCTGCTCGGGTGGCGTGCATCGCATTCGAGTCTGGAGGAAATCCTGAGCAGCGCGTGGCGTTGGCATCAGGCACACCCGCAGGGATATCGAGGAGGTTAAGTGCTCTTTCAGGTCCGAGGGGCGATCCCCACGACGCCGTGGGAGCTGGTCCTCACGTCCAGCCGCGAAACGCAATTCGTGCTGGGCGTGCTCGCCGTCTTTTCGCTCGTGTCATGGTATCTGATCGTTCTGAAGTGGTGGCAATTCCGTCGGATGCGACAGCTCGGCGACGGCTTTCTCGCCGAAGTGGAGAAAGCACCGCGCCTCGAGGAGGCGTATCACGCCGCCATGCGGCTGCCGGCGTCCCCGTATAACCGGCTGCTGCGCGAGGCCGTCCACTTCTTTTCAGAGCTGAAACCGGGAAGCCTGAAGGGTATGGGCGGACCGGCCAACCCCGCGGGTGGGGCGGCCGCGTCATCCGCCACGCTCACGACGGCCCAGCTCGAAGCGTTCCGCATGGTACTCGCGAAGGAAGTGGCGGCGGAGCGGGACGCGGCCGCGCGCTTCATCCCCTGGCTCGCGACGTTCGGGTCGGTCAGCCCGCTGCTCGGCCTGCTGGGCACGGTGCTCGGCGTCATGGACGCGTTCATCGGGATCGCGGTCGGTGGCTCGGGGAACATCACGGCCGTGGCGCCCGGCGTCGCGGAGGCGTTGGTCACCACCGTCGGGGGCCTGGCGGTGGCCGTGCCGGCGGTCATGTCCTACAACCTGTTCGTCAATCGTCTGGGGCTGTTCGCCGGCGAGCTCGAGGGCTTTGCGCAGGAGATCGTCGGCACGCTGGCCCGGGAAGGACGGATCTAATGGCAGGACTCCTCGGCAGCAGTGGTGGTGGCCTCCGCGGACACGGGGAGCTGCCGCTCAACGCCGACATCAACGTGACCTCGCTCGTGGACGTCGCGTTCGTGCTGCTCATCATTTTCATGATCACCGCGCCGATCATGCAGGGCGGTGTCGATGTGCGGCTGCCGCGTGCGCAGGTGCGCGCCATCGAGCCAAAGCAGGGACTCGTCGTGACGGTCGATATGGATGGCAAGATCTATCTCGATCAGGCAGGGCTCTCGTATGACGATTTCAAGGTCACGTTTCCAGCCTTTGTGCGAACGAAACGGCCCACGGGGGTGTATTTGCGGGCCGATGGTCGAGTCGCCTACGCTCGCGTGGTCCAGGTCCTCGCGGTGATTCGCGGCGCAGGCGTCCAGGACGTGGGACTCGTGGCCGAACCGGAGACGATCAATCGATGAGAGGACGCGGCCGCACGCCGGCCCCCGTAGGCATGGCAATGACGGGCACGCTCGTCGTTCACGGGCTGCTGATCGTGTTGCTGTTCGGCACGCGCAGCGCGCACACGCGGTTGCCGCCCACCTATCGGGTGCACCTGATCGCCGCGCCCGCGCCGGACATGGAATCGCGCAAGGCACCCGAGGCGGTCGATCGTCCCGCAGAGGAGAAACCGGCGCCGATTCCGGCCGCCAAGCGCCCGCAGAGTACCGTCTCGCGCGCGACCCCGCCCGCGAATCGCGATCAGACGCAACGCGAAGCGGCACCGCGCACGACGTCGCAAAACCAGCCGCTGCCCGGCGAGACGCCATCCACGGGCAACGACGTCGCGACCGTGAGCACCGAGGGCGTCGCGTTTCCGTTCCCCGAGTATTTGCAGAACATCGTGTCCCAAGTGCTGCGCGTCTGGCAACGTCCTGAGCAACGCTCACCGCTGGAAGCGGAAGTTTCGTTTCTTGTCCATCGCGATGGTTCAGTGACGGACCTGCAATTCGTCCGCCGTTCCGGCAACTTCGCGTTCGATCTGGAGGCCCAAGGTGTGATCGAGGAGCTCGGCCAGCGTCGGTTATTCGGCGCGCTCCCCGCGGGATGGACCCCTGACATTCTCTTCGTACGGTTTTACTTCTCCGGACGGCGCCAATGAGGGCGGTTCGGCGGTTGGGCGGTTGGGCGGTTTGCGGCTACGCGGTTCTTCTAACCGCTCAACCGCTCAACCGCCTGAGCGCCCAGGACACATCAGCCATCGACCGCGGCGTGCGCATCGGCATCATCTATCGCCCCGGCGTGCGTCCAGGGTTGGTGATGTTGCCGCGCACCGGAATGGGGCTCGATTCCGTGCGTGGGATGGTCGCGCGCGATCTCGACTACAGTGACCGCTTCGAAGTGATCACGCTTCCCGGCGGAGACTCGATTCGGCTCGCGACCTCGTCAACCGCGCCGCGCGGCACGAGTACGCGGCGGCCCGGAACGGCAACCGCAGCGACGGGCGGCGCGCAGGCCGGGACGCTCAACTATCCGCTGTATCAGGCGCTGGGTGCCGACTTCGCGCTCGACATCACCGCCGCGGGCGACACCACCGTCGCCACGCTCCACGACATCGCGACTGCGGGCATTCGCCGCACCCTGCGCGTCAAGCTGCCCCGGCTGGGCGATCCCGATTTCCGCCAGGCCGTCCATCGGCTCGCCGATCAGGCGCTTCAGGCTGCGATCGGCACGCCGGGAATCGCGGCCACGCGCGTCCTGTTCGTCAAAGACGGGAAGGTGTACCAGATCGATCAGGATGGCGCCGATCAAAAGCTCGTGTCGTCGACGAATCGGCAGGCGATGTCGCCCGCATGGGGATCGGACGGCAGACAGTTTGCCTACATGGAGTTCCAGGCTGGAAAGGGATGGCTGTATCTGCAGGAGATGGCCACAGGGAAGCGCACCGCCGTGTCGACGACTGGGTCGGCCCTCGATTTCACTCCCGCATTTTCTCCCGACGGCCAAACCCTTGCGTTCAGCCGCGCGACGGAGGAGGGGACCGACCTGTACACAATTAACATCAAGAGCAACTGTTGCTTACGCCGCTTGACCGTAGGGCGCTTTTCAGACAACTTGTCCCCGACGTTCAGCCCTGACGGGCAGCGCATTGCATTCGTCTCGACGCGCCCGGGTCTGCCGCAGATCTATATGATGGCGGCGGATGGAACGGACCAGCAGTTGTTCGCACCATTCGACTACGGTGTGACCGGGTCGTCGAACGCGCCGGAGTGGTCCCCCGACGGGCAATCGGTGGCATTTCACCGGGACGTGGCGGGCACACTGCAGGTGTTCGTGCTCGACGTGCGAACACGCACGGTTCGGCAGCTCACCTCGGTGGGGCGCAACGAGGATCCGACCTGGGCTCCCGACAGCCGTCATCTCGCCTTTGTTTCCGACCGGTCGGGCTACCGCCAGTTGTGGATCATCGATCTCGACACCGGCCGAATTCGGCCACTGCTGCAGCAGAGCGGGGCGCGTTTGCCGGCTTGGTCTCCACGGCTTTCGGAGGCCCCATCTACCACCCCCTGATCGGAGAGACAGGATGAAATCGGTAACGTTGCTCCTCGCGCTGGGCTTGGGCGCCGCCGTCTTGACTGGCTCGTCGTGTGGCGGCAATCCGCCCCCGCAGAATACGACGCCGGCGGTCGACACCGCGGCCGAGAACGCGCGGCTGCGCGATTCGATCAACGCGGCCAACGCCGAACGCGATCGCCAGGCCCGCGAGGAAGCGGACCGCATCGCGGCGCAGCGCCGGTCGGATTCTCTCGCCGCACTCGCGCGCGCGGGCGATGAGGTCCGCAGCACCCTCGTGGCGATGATCCACTTCGACCTCGACAAGTCGAACATCCGCGCCGACGACATGGGTGCGCTCGATCAGAAGGTCGCGATTCTGCAGGCCAATCCCGATCTGCGGATCCGGATCGGCGGGCACTGCGACGAGCGCGGCTCGGATGAGTACAACCTGGCGCTC
>QHUF01000002.1 GCA_003221075.1 Gemmatimonadota bacterium | reverse complement strand
CAGAAGGCGCGCATCCCGAGCGAATGCCGCCTCGACGAAACAGGTGAAGGCTTCAAGCTCGGCCTCGCGACGCTCGATCGCGTGCGTGCCACGGTCGGCGCCGCCGCGTGTGGGATGGCGTCGCGCGCACTCGCCGAGGCGCTGGCCCACGCGAAGTCGCGCAAACAATTCGGCAAGGCGCTGGCCGAGTTTCAGTTGATTCAGGAGAAGCTGGCCCGCATGGCCACCGATTTGACCGCCGCGCGGCTGCTCGTCTATCGGGCGGCGTGGGAGAAGGATCGCGGCGCGCCGCGCGTCACGCTCGATGCGGCGATGGCAAAGGCGTTTGCCACCGAAGCAGCGCAGCGGATCGTCGACGACGCCGTGCAGATCCTTGGCGGCCGCGGCGTGCTCGCCGACCATCCCGTGGACCGGTTGTATCGCTCGGTGCGCGCGTTGCGGATCTACGAAGGGACGACGGAGATTCAGCACCTCATCATCGCGGGACAGCTCGTCAAGTGAGAATCGTCACGATCGGCGGCGGGCCGGCGGCGCTGTATTTCGGAATCCTGATGAAGAAGGCGGACTCCAATCACGAGGTCACAATCCTCGAGCGCAATCGCCTCGAGGACACGTTCGGCTTCGGCGTCGTCTTCTCCGACGCGACGCAGAACAACCTTGCCGCTGCCGACCCGGACACCTACGACGCGATGGCGCGCCACTTCGCCCACTGGGACAACATCGACATTCACTACCGCGGCCAGGTGATCACCTCGAGCGGCCATGGGTTCAGTGGGATCTCCCGGCGCAAACTCCTATCCGTGTTGGGACAGCATTGCGAGGCCCTGGGAGTGTGCGTGGAGGTTGGCAAGGATGTGAAGGATATCGAGGTGTATCGGCAACGATCTGATTTGGTCGTCGGCGCGGACGGGTTCAACAGCACGGTGCGCGAACGGTACAACGTCAACTTTCAACCCAACATGGACGAGCGGCCCAACCGCTTTGTCTGGTTGGGGACGACCCGTCCCTTCCCCGCCTTTACGTTCTACTTCAAGCGCGACACGCATGGACTGTGGCGCGTGCACGCTTACCAGTACGAGCCCGGTCACTCCACGTTCATTGTCGAAGCCACCGAAGCCACGTGGCGGAGTGCCGCGATGGATCGCGCGAATGAGGACCAGACGGTCGCGTTCTGTGAGGCGCTGTTCAAAGAGGAACTGCAGGGCCACCGCTTGCTAAAAAACCGTTCCCTCTGGCGTACGTTCACCACGATCAAGAACGCCAAGTGGTCGCACAACAATGTCGTGCTCGTGGGCGATGCTGCGCATACCGCGCATTTCTCCGTGGGATCGGGAACGAAGCTTGCCATCGAGGATGCGATCGCGCTGGCTGGAGCGTTGCAACGCCGGCGCGATGTGCCCGATGCGCTGGCCGATTATGAAGCTGAGCGCCGCACGGCCGTCGAGAGCCTGCAGCGTGCCGCCCAAGTGAGCCTCCAATGGTTCGAGGACACCGAGCGCTACATGAGCCTCGAGCCGCTGCAGTTCGCGTTCAATCTACTGACCCGCAGTCTCAGGATTACGCATGACAACCTGAAGGTTCGCGACCCGAAGTTTGTGGAGAGCATCGACGAGTGGTACGCCACAGAGGCCGAGAAGCAGTCCGGCGTACGGCGCACGGCGCACGGCGCACGCCCTCCCATGTTCACCCCATTCAAGCTGCGCGACCTGGTCTTGACCAATCGGGTAGTGGTGAGTCCGATGTGCCAGTACGTCGCCGAAGACGGCATGCCGAACGAATGGCATCTGGTGCACCTCGGCAGCCGCGCGGTGGGTGGTGCGGGCCTTGTATTCACGGAAATGACGGATGTCTCGCGGGAGGGCCGGATCTCGCCCGGCTGCACCGGTATGTATTCCCCGGCGCACGTAAAAGGCTGGAAGCAAATCGTCGATTTCGTACACATGAACACGCAGGCTAAGATCGCGATGCAGCTCGGCCACGCCGGACGCAAAGCATCGACGCAGCGGATGTGGGACGGGATGGACGAGCCGCTTCCCGACGGCAACTGGCCGATCATCTCGGCGTCGCCGCTGCCCTACTTCCCGTACAGCCAGGTGCCGAAGGAGATGACGCGTGCCGACATGGACGAGGTCAAGTACGACTTCGTCCGCGCCGCCCAGATGTCGAATGACGCCGGGTTCGATCTGCTCGAGCTGCATTTCGCGCACGGCTACCTGCTCGCGAGCTTCATCTCGCCGCTCACGAACCAGCGCAGCGACGCCTACGGCGGCTCGCTCGAGAACCGGATGCGATTTCCGCTCGAGGTGTTCGACGCGGTGCGGGGCGCGTGGCCCGATCACAAGCCGATGTCGGTCCGGATCTCGGCGGTCGACTGGGCACCCGGCGGAATGGAGCCCGCCGATTCGGTCGAAGTCGCGCGACTGTTGAAGCAGCACGGGTGCGACATCACCGATGTGTCCGCGGGGCAGACCGTGGCCGACGCCAAGCCGCAGTACGGCCGCCAGTTTCAGACGCCATTTGCCGACCGGATTCGCCACGAAGTGGGAATCGCGACGATGGCGGTCGGCAACATCTCGTCGTATCAGGATGTGAACACGATTCTCGCCGCTGGGCGCGCCGATCTCTGTGTGTTGGCGCGCGCGCATCTGTGGGATCCCTATTGGACGCGGCACGCTGCTTACGAGCAGGGCTATGCACTGCCCTGGCCTGATCCCTATGCGACGCTCAACCGCTACAAGCCGAGACTATGACCGTCACTTACTCGAGTTACCTAAAACTGGATCAACTCCTCGCGCTTCAGGCTCCTCGCCCGGGTGAGCTCGAACATGACGAGACGCTGTTCGTCATCATACATCAGGTCTACGAGCTGTGGTTCAAGGAAGTGCTGCACGAGCTCGACTATTTGCAGAAGCTGCTGCGCTCGAACGACACGCCGCTGGCAGCAGCGACGCTGAAGCGCATCCTCACCATCCTCAAGACACTCGTTGCACAGATTGACGTACTCGAGACAATCACGCCGCTCAATTTTCTCGCCTTTCGCGACCGGCTCGAGTCGGGCAGCGGCTTTCAGTCGCACCAGTTCAGGGAAATCGAGTTCATTCTGGGCAAGAAGGCTCTGCCCTCGGGATATCTCAGTAGAGAGAGAGTGCAGAACAGATTCAAGCAGCCGACGGTGTGGGATGCCTTCCTTCATTATCTCGCGGTCAACGAATACCGAGTTCCGAAAACCTTGTTGCAACGTGACTACACCGAGGTCTACGAGCCGTCGCCCGAGGTGCAGCGCATTCTCGTGGAGGTTTACAAGAAGAACCCGGCGGTGGCGCAGATTGCCGAGCGGCTCGTGGATCTCGATGAGGGATTTATGGAGTGGCGCTATCGGCATGTGAAGATGGTCCAACGCACGATCGGCACGAAACAGGGGACGGGCGGTTCCGCCGGCGCGGAGTATTTGCTTACTACGCTGAATCAACCCGCGTTCCCAGATCTGTGGGCGATCCGTTCTGAGCTGTGATCAATCCTGAGGAGCTTGCCAAGCATTACACCAGGTTTCGAGTGACTGAGCGAATCCTGCTCACGGGTCACTCGCATCAGGCATGGCCCGACGTCGCGTTCGAGGCACAGCAACAGGCTTGGCTCGACACAGCCGAGCTGGTGGACGATGTGTGGGACAAGGCATTCGAGAAGGCGAACGATGTGCGCCGCGGGTTTGCGCGGCTGATGGACGACTCGCCCGATCGCATCGCGCTCGCACCGAACACGCACGAGCTCGTCGTCCGGTTCCTCTCGGCCCTTCCTTTAAAGAAGCGTCACAAGCTGATCACAACAGATGGTGAGTTTCACACCATTCGGCGGCAGCTGGACCGGCTGAGTGAGGAGGGTATCGAGGTTGTGAAGGTTGCGAGCGGGCCGGCTGCAACCTTGGCTGAACGGCTCGCCCAAAAGGTCGATGAACATACCGCCGCAGTCCTGGTCTCCGCCGTGCTCTATACCAATGCGCACATCGTGCCGAATCTCCGGGCGACGCTCGAGGCGTGTGAGCGGCACGGGGCCGAGCTGCTCGTGGACGCCTATCACGCGCTCAACGTCGTGCCGTATTCATTAAAGAAGGAAGGGTTGGAGCGGGCGTATGTCGTGGGCGGCGGCTACAAATATTGTCAGCTCGGCCCGGGCAACGCGTTCTTGAGGTTTCCTGCTGATTGCGCATTGCGCCCCGTAATCACGGGTTGGTTCAGTGAATTCACAGATCTCAGCCAAGCACCGATGCCCGGGCGGGTAGGCTATGGGCCGGGGCCGGCAAGGTTCGCGGGGGCGACGTACGACTTCACGAGCCATTATCGCGGGGCGGCGGTGTTTAAGTTCTTCGAGCGGCAGCGGCTCACGGTGGAACGATTACGGGAGCTCAGCCAGCTGCAGATCGCGATTCTGGTCGAGGGACTCGAGCTGGCACCCGAAGTCCCCGTAACGGCGCTGGGCGGGTTTGTGTCGTTTGGCGCGGCCGATGCCGCGCAGCTTCAACAGCGCTTGCGGCGCGGTAACATCTCGACCGACCACCGTGGCGACCGGCTGCGGCTCGGGCCGGCGCCGTATGTCACGGAGCCCCAACTGCGCTTGGCGATCGAAGCCGCCCGTGAGGGCGCAGCGCGGCGGGGCTGATATATATTTGCGCCTAGCCAATCCACGACGAGGACGGCGACATGATCTTCCATAAGTTCGTCACCGTAATTCGCGCATTCTTCAACAGCATCGCCAATGCGCTGTGGGAGCGCGACCCCATCGCCATCATGCGGCTCGAATACGACCGCTCCGTCGAACAGCTCCAGGAGGGCCGCAAGGGCCTCGAGCTGTACCGCGGGCTCGTCGAGCGAGTCGTGCGACAAACGACGATGGGCAAGTCACAAGTCGACAAGCTGAAGGCCGACGTGAAGGCCTACCTCAAGACGGGCGACCGCGACACGGCCGGCAAGTTCGCGTTGCAGCTCCAGAAGGCCGAAGCCGATCTCGTGCAGAATCAGGAGCAGCTCAAAATGCACGAGGAGGCTTACGAGAATAACCTCAAGAAAATCCAGTACGCCAACAAGCAGCTCGCCGAGGTCCGCGAGAAGATCGAGCACTACAACGCCGATCTCAAGATGACGGCGGCGGAGGCGGAAATCGCGCGCATCGCCGGCGACCTGAACTTCGACGTCACGACCGACTTCGGACAGATCGAACAGATCATCCAGCAGAAGATCGACACCAATCGCGGCAAGGTGCGGGTCGCCGCGGATCTCTCCTCGCGCGGCGTCGCCGACATCAAGGCGAAGGAGCGCATGGAATCGCAGCTCGCCGAGGATGTGTTGCAGCAATACGAAGTGGAGCTGGGCCTCAAGTCTCCCGAGACCACACCAGTCGTTGACAGCAACAAGAACCTCGGTCCTGCTACGGAGAAGAACACATGACTGCACCTGCGCCGAGCGGAAAGCCCAGGGCGCTCTTTTACTTCGTGCTGCTGGCGGTGGTGGCCGGCCTCGTCTGGCTCGGCCTGCACCGTTTCGGCAGCAAGGAAGGCGGCCTCGGCGCGCTGATTCACCCGTCGGATCGCTCCGGGATCGAAGCGAGCGATACGACCGCGGTCACGACGTCCAAGGAGTACACCTACGTCCCGGCGCAGCGCCTCCCGGCCGTCCGCGGCATCTCGAACTACAAGCCGCTGGCGAATCGCACGGTCCGCATCGCGCTCAACGTGTGGGCCGGCTGGGCGCCCGTCATCTACGCGAACGGCGGCTTCAAGGCCGGCAAGGTGTGGCACACGCCGAACGGTCAGGACTTCAAGGTCGATCTGGTCCTGATCGACGATCCGGTGGCGATGCGCGACGCCTACGCCGCCGGCAACATTCACATCGGCTGGGCCACGCTGGACATGATCCCGCTGTTCGTGGAGCAGCTGCGCCGCGATTCGCGCACCATGCCCCGCGTGTTCCAGCAGATCGACTACTCCAACGGCGGCGACGGCATCGTCGTGCGCCAGAGTGTGCGCTCCACCGCCGACCTGCGCGGCAAGACGATCGTGCTCGCGCAGAACTCGCCGTCGCACTACTTCCTGCTCAACGCGCTCATCGACGCCGGGCTGCAGCCCAATGACGTCGAGCTCAAGTTCACGCAGGACGCGTTCCAGGCCGCCGCCGCCTTCAACGCCGACAAATCGATCGCCGCCGCCGTCAGCTGGTCGCCCGACATCTACAACCTCGCCAAGGTCCGCGGCAACCGGCTGCTCGTGACCACGCAGACGGCCAACAAGCTGATCGCCGACGTCTGGTTCGCGCGCGCCGACTTCGCGAAGGACCATCCCGACATCATCGAAGGGCTGGTGCGTGGAATCTTCGATGCGATGGAAGCCTTGAAGGCACAGCAGGCCAAAACGGAAGTCGCGCAGCTCATGGCGACGGGATACTCCATTCCGGCCACCGACGCGCTCTCGATGCTTGGCGACGCGCACTCGACCAACTGGGCCGAGAACCGCGAGTTTTTCGTCAATCAGAACAACCCGGCAAACTTCGAGCGCACCTGGAATACGGCGTACTTCCTGTATCGCCGCGTGGGCATGGTGTCGAACCAGGTTCCGTTCGACCAGATCATGGACTTCACGGTCATCAAGAAGCTCGGCGCGGAGCCGCGCTTCGCCAATCAGCGCAACGAGTATCAGGTGCAGTTTGTCCCGACGACCGCTTCGACGGTGCAGGCCGAGAGCAATGAGATCCTCACCAAGACGGTGGTGATCCACTTTTATCCGAATTCCTCCGATCTGCACAAGAAGGTCATCAATAAGGTGAACGGACAGGATCGCGAAGATCTGTACGATCCGAACGTGGATTTCGTGGTGGATGAGATCGGGCGCCTCGCCGGCCAGTACGGCGCCGCTCGCATCGTGATCGAAGGGCACACCGACGCATCGATGAAGGGGCAAATCGATCCAGCGGCGGTGAAGGACCTGTCGCTGAATCGCGCCAATGCCGTGAAGGAGGCGGTGCTGCGAAAATTCCAGGGCCTGCAGGCGAATCAGTTTCTGGCGAGTGGGATGGGCTGGGATCGGCCCGCCGACCCGATGGACCCGATGAACAGCTCCAAGAACCGCCGCGTCGAGGTGAAGGTGTATCCGCTGGAGGCGACGCACTGACGGCACGGCCCCCGCTGTTCACGCTGCGGGTGGCTCCCCGCCCCAGCGTGGCGCGGCTCCTGGGGCTCGGTGCCATCGCGCTCTGCCTGGTGCTGTGGTGGATCTTCACGGCGGGCGCGACACCCGAGACCCGGATGATCTCGCCGGTCGTCCTGCCATCGCCGGCCGAGGTGCTGCGCAGCTTACCCAGCCTGCTGACGGAGCGCGCCCTGCTGGAGAGCGTGGCGGCGACGCTGCGGCGCGTGCTCACCGGCTTCGCATTGGCCATTCTGGTCGGTGTACCACTCGGCATTCTCGCGGGCTCCTATCGCGCCTTCGACGCGGCGCTGGCGCCGATCGCCCTGTTCGGCCGCAACATTCCGATCGCCGCGCTGATCCCGTTGACCATTCTCTGGTTCGGCATTGAAGAGACGCAGAAGACGATGTTCATCTTCCTGGCGACGGTGCCGTTCGTGTTTTCTGGGACGGTCGAAGCGGTGCTCGGCGTGCACGACCGCTACGTGGAGAGCGCGCAGACGCTGGGCGCCAACCAGCGCCAAGTCGTAAGCAAGGTGCTCATCGCCCTGGCACTGCCGAGCATCTACAACAATCTCCGCAACCTGTTTGGCCTCGCCTTCGGCTACATCATGCTCGCGGAGTTGATCAATGCGAAATATGGGCTCGGTTATCTGCTCAGCACGAGCCAGCGCCGCGGTCTGACCGAACACATCATTTTGATTCTGATGATCATCGGGCTGCTGGCCTTCGCGATCGATCGCCTCCTGTTGTGGTTCCAGACCCAGCTGTTCCCGTATCTGCAGCGATCGGAGTAGGTGTGAGCG
>QHUF01000001.1 GCA_003221075.1 Gemmatimonadota bacterium | reverse complement strand
CCACGAGTAAGCGCATTCTCTACTCGCGCGGCGATCAGACCGCGCGTGAGCTGGCGGGCCGCCTGGCCGCACTGACGCACGCGGTCGCCACGGGCCGCGCGCCGGACGACTTCACCGCGGCGCTCGCCGGGGGTAAGGACTGGGGGTACGTCGTCGCGCTGCCGCGGGTCACCGCCGATGCGTGCCGGTCCGCCAAGGATCTCGTGCCGACGTGGCCGGCGAGCTTCACGGCGCTCGTGGACACGCGTCCCACCGCAATCGTCCGCCGCGATGTCGCGCGCTGGACCGTGGATCAAGATGGGACGGTTCATCTCGCTCCATGAGATTCCGCACCCGCCTCCTCATCTCGTTCGGGGTGGTGGTAATGATTCCGCTGCTCGTATTCGGTCTCGGCATCCGCCGCGAGATGTCGAATCGGGTGACGGCGGAATACACGCGGCGAGTCGACGCGCTCGTCAACGTTATTAGTGCGGACATCGCGCGGGAGAGCGACCGCATTGGCGCCCGCCTCGCCGCCCTGAAGAGCTCGCTCGTCGCCGACGACCGCTTCCGAAGCTGGGTCGTCCGGGGTGAGAATCGCGGCTACGTACTCGATTACGCGGGTGACGCGATGCGCCTGGCAGGTCTCGATTTTCTGCAGATTCAGGACGACGACGGGCGCGTCGTCTCGTCCGGCCACTTCCGCAACGAGTATGACCGCCTCGGTCCGGCGGTGCCCGGCGCGGGACCCGCATTGGTTCGGGCGGCCACCGCCGAGAGCTCATTCCTCGCTCTCGTGACGAGCGATACGCTGCGCATCCCGCCCCGGCGGTTCCGGCTGATTGGCGGAATCGCGGTCGATTCGCAGTTTCTTGCACGCCTCGCCCGCGATCCGGAGCTTGCCGTCGGGCTCGTTCTGCCCAACGACACCACGAAGGCCGATTCGGGCGAGCTGGTCGTCCCGCTACCGCCGCTGCCCTATGTGGATGCGACCGAAGGACCGGGACGTGTCGAACAGGCGCGCATCGTGGTTACGCGCTCCTCCGCGTTCCTGACCGCGCTGCGGCACAACGTCAATCTCTGGTTTGGGGCCGCCGTCCTGGTCGCCGCACTCGCGGCGCTGCTTCTGGCAGGCTGGCTCTCCACGCGGATTAGCGAGCCGCTCGAAGCCCGCATCGCCATCGGGGACCTCGCGCGACAGGTGAATCACGACATCAAGAACGGCCTCGCGCCGCTGCGCAACGTGTTTCGCCATCTTGCGCAGGTGGCGCGCGAGAAGCCCGCGGAGCTGCCGCAGGTTTTCGCCGAACGCCAGGGGACGGTAGAATCGAGCATCAGCTACCTCGAGACGCTCGCCGCGAACTACGCGAAGCTCTCTCCGCAGTCGGAGCGAAAGGCCACCGACGTGAACAGCGTCGTGCGGGAGACGATTGGCGCTTCGGGGACAGTGCGCACCAAACTTGCCGATGGATTGCCGCCGGTCTCAGCCGACGCGCTCGTATTGCGGCGCGTGATCGAGAATCTGGTGAGCAACGCGGTCGATAGCCTCGAGGGGAAGAACGGTACCGTGACCGTCACGACGGAACGCGGCAAGAATATCGTGCGCATCTCGGTAAGCGACACAGGGCGCGGCATGAGCAAATCAGAGCTGGATAAAGCGTTCGACGACTTCCATACCACTAAACCAGGTGGCACCGGACTGGGACTGTCGATCGTCCGGCGACTGGTCCTCGACTCGAACGGCTCGCTCAACGTCGAGACCGAGGCGGGACAGGGGTCGACGTTCATCGTGGAGATCCCAATACTTTCATGACACTGGTCCTGATCGTCGATGACGTTCCGGCCATGGCCGAGCAATACGCCTACGACCTCAAGCGGCTCCGCGGCTACGAAACACTCATCGCGAAGAGCGGCCGCACGGCGCTCGAGAGCCTGACGCGCGATTCGGTGGACTGCGTCATTCTCGATCTCGAAATGCCGGGGATGGACGGGTTCGAGGTGCTGCGCTCGGTCGAGCGCTTGGGACTGCGCGTGCCCATCATCGTCTACACCGGCACGGGCGACTACGACCGCTGCGCTCAAGCAATCCGCCTCGGTGCGTACAGCTTCATCGACAAGGCGGAGCCGATGGAGCGCGTCGCGCAGGAGGTCGAGAACGCGATCGAACGGCGGCGCCTGACCGCCGAGGTCACGCTGCTGCGGCACGGGTTCGGGCTGGAATCCCCGCTCGTCGGCACGAGCCCCGCGCTCGCGAAGCTCAAGGAAGCGATCGTCCGCGTCGCGCCGGTGCCCAGTCCTGTACTCATCGTGGGTGAGAGCGGCACCGGGAAGGAGTTGGTCGCTCGCGAACTTCATCACCTAGGCCCCAATCCCAAAGCCCCATTCATCGCGCTCAACAGTGCGGCGCTGCCGCACGAGCTGGTCGAGAGCGAGCTGTTCGGGCACGAGCGCGGCGCGTTCACCGGCGCGAACGCCACCCGCAAGGGCGCGTTCGAGGCCGCGAGCGGCGGCACGTTGTTCCTGGACGAAATCGGCGACCTGCCGCCCGCCGCACAGGCAAAGCTGCTCCGCGTGCTCGAAGAGCGGAAAGTCACGCGGCTGGGCGGCAACAAGACGATCGACGTAGACACCCGCGTCGTGGCGGCGACACACCGCGACCTCGAGAAGGAAGTCGCCGAGGGACGCTTCCGCGAGGATCTGTTCTATCGGCTCAACGTGCACGTGCTGCGGGTGCCGCCGTTGCGCGATCGTCTGTCCGACGTGCCGGCGCTGGTCGAGCATCTCGTTGCAGCGACCTGCGCGCGGTTCGGGATGAAGACGAAGACCGTGGCCCCGGACGCCGTCGAGGCGCTGATGTCCTATGACTGGCGGCGCAACAACATTCGCGAGCTGCGCAACGTCGTGGAACGGATGCTGATCGCGACCGACGGCGATGAGCTAACCCGTAACGCTGTGCCGCCCGAAATCCGCGACGGAAGTACGGCAGTCCGGCGCACGGCGCACGGCGCACGGCGCACGTTTGAAGAGCAGAAGATCGAGGCGGAACGCCAGATCATCATCCAGGCTCTCGAGCGAAACGAATGGCACGTCACCAAGACCGCGAAGGAACTGGGACTCTCCGACCACGCCAGTCTGCTGAAAATCATGCGCCGGCTGGGTGTCCAGCGAGACACGAAAGACGCCTAGCATTCAGTGTTTGTCCGCACACGAAGCTCTCGTCGAGCTAGCGTAAGTCGTTGATTACCAACTGACACCAGACACCAGGCACCTGGCACCGCGTGTGCCTTTCCTCCGGGCGAACCCCTGCTCCCGGAGGAGCCATGTCGTACCAATTCGAGCTGAATCAGTCCAGTCGTTCGTTTCGATTCCCGGTCATTCTGATGGCCGCGATCGTGTCCACCGTGATCGCCGCCTACACCTTTGCCGCGTGCAGCGACCGGAACCCCGACCAGGCGCGTGCCAGTGAGCCGGTGGGATCGACGTCGTCCTCGACGGTGCCGGTCAGCAATGGCAGTACCGGCAGCACTGAGAAGCCTGTGACGTTCGAGATGGCGGATTCCGCCTATCGCGACCGCCGTTACGATGACGCCACGGTCCTGTTCAAGACGTACACCGAGAGCCGGCCCGGCAATGCGTGGGGCTTTTACATGCTCGGCCTGTCGGCGTGGAAGTCTGGTGACCGTCAGCAGGCGGAAAGCGCGTTCGTGCAGTCGCTCACCATCGACTCGACGCACGTGAAGAGTCACCTCAACCTCAGCCGTGTGCTGCTCGAGTCAGGCCAGCCCGACAGCGCGTTGGTGCACATCGAAGCCGCCATCGCACTCGACTCGACGTCGAGCGAGCCGCTGCGGCTGCAGGGGCGGGTGTTCGAAGCGCAGGGCAAGACCGATGACGCGATCGTGGCTTACCAACGCGCCATCGTGAAGAACGACAGCGACACGTGGGCGATGAACAACCTCGGCACGCTCTATTTTCAGCTGCAGCGGTTCGAGGATGCGATCGGTCCGTTGGCTCGCGCCAACGAAATCGAGGACAACGTCGCGACGTTCCACAACAACCTCGGCATGGCGCTGGAGCTGACCGGCCGATTCGAGCAGTCAGTCGAACAGTATCGGGCCGCGTTGGCGATCGAGGGGACCTATGGCAAGGCTGTGTCGAACCTGCAGCGTGTCGAGCTGGTGAAGCAGGATCCGTCGGTTACGCCGGCGGACTTGTCGGAGCGGTCGAAGCAGTTCCAGGATCAGATTTCGAAATGGTAACTCACATCCTGGCCTAGTTGTTGTCAGCGAGCCGCCTCAAGAATCGGTTGAGGCGGTTTTCGCTGCTGTGCGGGTCTTCGCCGATGTAGTCGACGCGCGCCTCGATCAGTGCGGCGTGCAGCTCGGTGCGCGCTTCCGCGGCGCGGATGCACAGCGCCGCTTCTTCTGGCGCGGACGCCTCGAGCAGATCAGCCGCGAGCGCGAGCATACGGCCGGCGAACGTGACATACGCGTGCACCATCCCTCGCCCGGTGCCGCCGCGCTCCACCCATTCGGGGAAGCAGCCGGCCCACCACAGTGCCAGTGCCGCCGCGTCGGCCGCAGCCTCGGCCTGTGCGACCGTGCCTTGCGGTAACGCGGCGACGTAGCGCCACCACTCCGACATGCCGTTTTCGCCTTTGGCGATTGCGTGCTGCGACTGCGACGTCGCGAACACGACGGGCAGCGTCGCCGCGTAGTCGGCCAGCTGGATGTCGGTCACGCCGCGGGTCCGCAGCTGGGCGCGAACGGGGATGTACCATAGCAGCGTGAGGGGCAGCGGAGCAGGCGCGCCGCCGCGGCCCAAGACCGCTTCGAGGGCCGCGGGGGAATCGAGGACGATGTCGACGGCGCCCGCTCGCAGGGCCTCGTCGGCTTCGCGTCCTTCCGAGACATCCATCCGGGCGATCTCGTCCACCAGACAAGCGAGGTCGCCGCGGGTCAATTGGCGATGGATCATGGGCCTGATCATGCTTCCCTCCTTACGGCGACTTTAGAGGCAAGCTTGGTGCCGGTCATCTATCTGACTATTATGCAATGCGTTATGCTAAAAATCCTCTCCTATTCTGTGGACACTCCGCTGCGGAAAGCTGCAATTAGACACGAGTAACGGGTGTGAGGCTGCTCACTAAGCACTCGGGGCCTTGGAGTGCTAAGGCCGCCGGTTTAAGTTCCCGCTCCCATGAAAGCCACAGACATTCGCAAAGGTCACGTCCTCATGATCGACGGCCAGCCGTGCCGCGTCATGGACTTCACGCATCGCACGCCCGGCAACCTCCGGGCATTCGTGCAGGTGCGTTTCCGCAGTCTCGTTTCCGGCAACACGTTCGATCAGCGTCTTGCCGCGACCGACTTCCTCCAGGAAGCGCGTCTCGATACGAAGGAGATGCAGGTCTTGTATCAGGACCAGGGTGGCGTGCACGTGATGGATCAGCAGACCTACGAGCAGTTCACACTCGACGAGCGGGCGGTGGGCGAGGACACGCCCTGGCTGCAGCCGGAGATGGTGGTGCAGGTCGAGTGGCTCGACGGACGGCCCATCGCCATCGAGCTGCCGTCGGTGATCGAGCTGCAGGTGGTCGAGACGTCGCCGGTGATGAAGACGGCGACGAAGACGGCGAGCACGAAGCCCGCGAAGTTGTCGAACGGTGTGACGGTGCAGGTGCCGGAGTTTATCTCACCGGGCGAAAAGGTGCGGGTGGATCCGAGATCTGGGCAGTATTTGGAGAGAGCGAAATAGAGCAGAGCGCACGGAGCAGTACGTTCAGCCCCTGCTCCGTGCTCCGTGCTCCGTTGTGAGTTCGACGTATCTGTCACACGTCACGAGATGATCGTTCACCATGCCGACGGCCTGCATGAACGCGTAGACGATCGTCGGCCCCACGAAGCGAAAGCCTCGCTCGACCAGCGCTTTGCTCATCGCGGTCGATTCTCTGGTCTCCGCCGGCACTCCGCGCAGCGTCTTCCAGGCGTTCACCTTTGGCTTGCCGCCCACGAACTGCCAGAGAAACTGATCGAACGATTCCCCCGCGTCCTTGAGCTTCAGGAAGGCGCGGGCGTTCCCAACCGCGGATTTCACCTTCTGTTTGTTGCGCACGATTCCCGGATCTCTGAGGATCTTCGCGATGCGTCTGGCATCGTAGCGCGCCATCTTGTCCGGGTTGAATCCATCGAAGGCTTTGAGAAACGCATCGCGCTTGCGCAGGATGATCGCCCACGACAGTCCCGCCTGAAATCCATCGAGCACGAGCTTGCCGAAGAGCTGCGTGTCGTTGTGTACGGGGACGCCCCACTCGGTATCGTGGTAGGCGATCATCTGGGCGTTCGCCGTGGACCAGCCGCAACGATTATCCATTGCGGAGAAACTAGCACGAACGACAAGAGGCCACGAAAGAATGTAGGGGCGCAGCATGCTGCGCCCCTACCATCCCCTGGCAACGCGCCGTCCGTGCTGGTCTAGCGGCTGAGGACCTGCGAATCGGAGGGCCGAGCCTCCCCATTCGCGACCTGATCGCCCGCGCCCTCGCGGATGATGACCAGGAATTTCGAGCTGCGCCAGAAATCGACCGGCGACGTAATCGTGAGGCTCGGCACGCCGGAGAAGGTGTTGTCCTTGTTCTCCTCGGCGACGTACGACAGATCCTGCAGCGACGCGACGCGATACTCCCCGCGCGCGCTGGGCAGGGGAATCTGCGTCACCTGGCGCGTATCGATCGCCGTGAACAAGCGCGGATCGAGGTTGCGCGCCGGCTGGAGCGTCTTGCCCGTGCGCCACAGGATGAAGAGCACGCGGCCGCCGCCCTGCTCGGTGAGAATCCCCTTCTTCTTGAGCTCGTCGCGCGTCCCAATGACGTAGTAGCCCGTCGCCAGGCTGTCCTTCAACGCGACGTTCTCTTCCGTCAGCGCGTCGACGCGGTCGGTCAGCAGATCGATCGTCGTCTTCTGCCCGGCGATCACCGTCTGCATGTTGCCCACCGTGGAATCGAGCGTGGCGCGGAGGCTGTCCGACAGCGTGGTCAGGCCCTTGATCCGCTCGCGGCTCTCGTTCAGCGCGGTTTCGGTTTGCTGGACGCGCGCCACGACGTAGCGCAGCTTGGCGATCAGCGTGTCATTCGACGCGGTGATCGGGCTTTCGCTGGAGACGTGAAGGCGATTGTTGCGGATCTTCGCCTTGGCGAGCTCGACGTTGACGTCGCTGATGAGCCGCGAGCTGATCGCCACTTCCTGCATCAGGCTGTCCTTCTGTGCGTTGGCCGACTCGAGCTCGGCCAGCTTGCGCTCGGTCTCGGCCGACGTTCCGCATGCGGCGAGAACAAACACGAACGCGGCGAGTGAGCACTTCAGCGTCTTCATGCGACGCCTCCCTTAACGAGAATGGTCAGACTAGCTTTGCCGCGATGCTGCGGCTGCACGTCGGTACGTCGGGTTACAACTTCCCGGAATGGAAGGGAAGCTTTTATCCGCCCAAGCTCCCGAGTGCGAAGTGGCTCGAATTCTACGCCCAGCAACTGCGCACGGTGGAGATCAATTACACCTTCTATCGCATGCCTAGTGCCAAGACGATCGCCGGCTGGGATGCCGTCACCCCGGCGGAGTTCACGTTTGTTTTGAAAGCCCCGCAACGTATCACGCACTTCATGCGTCTGCGCAACATCGACGAACCGTTGCGGCTTTTCCTCGACACCATCCGAAAGCTTAACGCCAAATTGGGCTCTGTACTA
>QHUF01000142.1 GCA_003221075.1 Gemmatimonadota bacterium | reverse complement strand
ACCGCGTCGGGCGAAAGGCGGAAGTCGGCCGAAAGATCGACGGTCCGCTTGCCGCCGGCGCGGGCCTCGTTGACGTAGCGGGCGGACACGCCGTGCGGCAGCGCGGACAAGATGATCTCGGCCTGTTGCCACGGGGCATCGTCGGCCTTGATCAGCTCGTGGCCATCGACCCACTCGCCGGCCGCCGACTCCGCGGTTGCAAACGCGACCGTGGCATCCGGATGGCCGTGCAACAGGCGCAGCAGCTCCTGACCGACATAGCCGGACGCGCCCAGTACGCCGACCGGGATGGATGCATGATTATTCATTTGGACGGAAAATTATGCAGAGAGGTTACGCCACGCAAGATGGGTCGGACGAATGTGAGTAGGGGCGCAGCATGCTGCGCCCCTACATCCATCCTTCCAGCGCGCCTACGTCACGCGTTCCAATCGTGGATTCGGGCGGTACGCCCTGCCCACCTTGGCACACGGTTTCCCTTCCAGCATCACGACATCGGCCGTGAAATCGAACCGCCCCTGGAAGAGGCTCGACCCGACGCCGTAGACGTCGACAGGAATGTTTTGCTCTTCGAAGTGCCGGATCTTCTCCACGGTGAAGCCGCCCGAGACGACGATCTTGACGTGTTGAAAACCACCGGCATCCAGCGCGCGCCGCACGTTCCGCACCAGCTCCGGATTCACGCCGGTGGGCTTGAACGTCCCCATCTGCGGAATGACCGACTTGTCGACCAGCGTCTCGGACGTGTCGAGTCGGACGCCGTACAGCCGGTCGCCGAGAGCGCGCGCGACGGCGAGCGAGGTCCCCACGCAATCGTTGTCGAAATCCACCAGGGTGATGAGCCGAATGGCGGGGTCGGACTGGTCGGCGAACTTGCGTGACGCCTGGACGGTGTCCCCGTTGTACGCGGCGATGAGTGCGTGGGGCACGGTGCCGATGCCCTCGGAGCCCCACCACGATGCCTGGGCGTCGGTCGACACGCCGATCGCGCCGGCGATGTGCGCGGCGTAGCCGTCGCCCGTCTGGACCAGCCAGTGATCGTGGCGCGCCGGGAAGAACATCACTTCCTTGGGTTTCGCGGCCTGCACGACTTCGCGCGTGTTCGTTCCCACGCGCGTGCGGCGCGCGAGTACGCCAAGGTAGAGCGTTTCGAGCACCGCGAAGGCATCGTAGGGCCCTTCGATGAGGAGCACTGTCTCCCACGGCTGCATCTCTTCTCCATCATAGAGCGCGTGCACCACGAGCTCGTCCCACCGCTCGGCGCATAACTTCAAGATCGCAATTGCCTCGTCGATCCCGCCGAGGTACGCGTGGGATTTGCCGAACACCTGCATCGTCACGCGCGGCCGGTGCCGATCTTTGCGCAGCAGGTCCCGCGCCCGTACGAAGTATTTGTCGGAGTAATAGCCCTCCCGCATCTTGTCGACCGGAAGGTGGAAAATCGCGGGATCGAGCCGTTTCTTGCGCGGAGCCATCAGCGGGGGCCGGGCCAGGCAAAGGTCGCGGCGAGCGTGTCGCCGGTCGGCAGCGGCAGCTGGCGCGCGATGTTGTTGAGGCGCCCGCAGATCGTGCCCAGCGGCTGTAGCACGGCGGGCTGCGAAACCCTCAGGCAGACGATGTCGGCGTCGAGCGCGAGCGCGCGGGCGCGCGCGGACCGTGCGGGATCGGGACGGGTGAGACTTACGACCAACGTCGTGGGGCGGCCCTTCAGCACGAGCTGAACGACGCGCGCCGGTTCTTCGAGGACGAGATCCATCGGACGGGGGCCGCTGACGGTATCCCCGCGCACGAGGTTCAAGATGATGCGCGCGCGACGCGGGCGGACCACCGCTTCGATGCTCAGGTCGCGCGTCGAGTCCCGCAGCTCGAATTGTTCCCCCGCTCGGGCCTCGCCACCCGCGAAGTGTCGCTCGAGAATCAGCTCAACCCACGGCGCCCGCCGGGCAACGGCGGGGGCTAGGGAGGTCCCGAATGGATAGATCCGCGCCGTATCGCTCCACGTCATCCGGACGAGACGCCGGTAGGTGTCCTCTTCCCACAACGGCAAACCGCGGCGCGACTGGCCCACCAGGCGCCGGGTCAAGAACTCCCCGGCCACGGTCACGGTATCGCCGAACGCCGTCACCTGAAACAACGCCTCGACTTCGGCGGTGTCGGTGCGAAGGGTCAGGCGCATGTCGCTGTCGAGCGGACCGCTGACCGCCCCGCTCGCGAGAATGCGCGGTGTGACCGCGGCAGGCTCGATGACGCGAATGCGGTAGGTGAGCCGGGTGCCCGGCCCCTGGAGCGCTGCGATCATGAGGAGGACGCTACTGAACGACAATGGTCCCACGCGTGTCCTCGAGCGTGCCGCCCCCGCCTGGCCCGCCCCAGCGGTGGCTCGCAAACCATCCCCCGACGAGGCCGGCCGCCAGTGCGACGACAAGCCATAGGGCCAACGTCCCCGCGCGAATCGCGGGGCGCGTTAGGACGAACGCGTGCGGATTGCCCGCCGAGCGCGCCAGCGCGACGCGCACCTCGAGGTGGCTGGCGCGGGCGCCCGCACAGTGCCCACAGGTCGCCAGGTGCTTCGCGAGCGCGGCGCGTTCGACCAGAGACAGCTCGCCATCCAGCTCGGCGTCGATCTGGGCGAGCCACTGCTCGTGCGTGGTATCTGCCATCAGACCTCCTCGCGGATGCGGTACCGCAGGGCGCGGCGCTGCATCCAGCGCACCGCAAACGCATCCTGCAGCGACCGCCACACGCGATTCCACATACCGTACTTGGTGACCCCATGTTTGCGCGGCCGGTGGCTGACCGGCACTTCGGTCACGGTGCCGCCCTCCATCTTGATCAGCGTCGGCAGAAACCGATGCATCCCCGTGAACAACGGCAGGGCGCGCACGGCCTCGGTGCGGAAGGCCTTGAGTGAGCAGCCCGTATCCCGGATCACTTCACCATTGAGGCGGTTGCGGACGCCATTGGCGATCCGGCTCTGCAAGCGCTTCCACGACGTGTCGCGACGCGTGGCTCGGTACCCTGCCACGGCCGTGGCGCCCGTGCGCTCCAGGGTATCGACGAGCTGGGGGATATCGGCAGGATCGTTTTGCAGGTCGGCGTCCAGGGTGACCACGATCGGCGCCCGTGCGGCGCGAAACCCGGCGGCGAACGCTGCGGTCTGACCCGCATTGCGCTCGAACGCGATGATATGCAGCTGGGGATACTGCTGCCGCAGCGCTTTCAGCGCGTCGAATGTGCCGTCGGTCGACCCGTCGTCCACGACGATCACCTCGTAGCTCCGACCTGTCAGGGCGGCCGCGATCTCGGCGAGCAGCGGTGCGAGGTTGTCCCGCTCGTTGTACGCGGGGACCACGAGCGAAAGCTCCACGGGGTGGGAACGATAGCAAGTTGACAGCCGCAAGACGAGTGGGTAAAACCGTGCATGCCCGAATCCGTGTCGCGTCGCGAGTTCCTGCGGTCCACCGCGAGTGGTGTTGCCGCGAGTGCAGTGCTGGGGATCCCCCACCCGATGCGGGCACCGCGGCCGCTGCCGCCGCAGTCGCGCTGGGCCGCCAAGCCCGTCGCGATCGCGAGCGCCAACGGGCTGCGCGCGGTGCAAAAAGCCTTCGACATGCTCATGCAGGGCGCCGACACGCTCGACTCGGTCATCGAGGGGGTGAAGATCCAGGAGCTCGATCCCAACGACGACTCCGTCGGCTACGGCGGCCTGCCGAACGCGGCGGGTGTCGTGCAGCTCGACGCCTCGTGCATGCACGGTCCGACGAAGCGCGCGGGTGCAGTCGGCGCGCTCGAGAATATCAAGACGCCCTCGGAAGTCGCGAAGCTGATCCTCAAGTACACGACGCACATTTTCCTGGTGGGCGAGGGGGCCAAGCGGTTCGCCCTCTCGTTCGGCTTCAAGGAAGAAGACCTGCTGACCGAGCATTCCCGTGAGGCGTGGCTCCGCTGGCGCGCCAATCTGAGTCCGATCGACAACTACCTGGATGTCCCGGATTCGGATCACCTCGTCGTCACCAAAACCGGAACGATCAATTGCGATGCCGTGACGCCGCAGGGCGACCTCTCGTCCGTCACGACGACTGCCGGCCTTTCCTGGAAGATTCCCGGTCGTGTGGGTGACTCTCCGATCATCGGCGCCGGGCAGTACTGCGACAACGACGTCGGGGCTGCGGGATCGACGGGACTCGGCGAGGCAAACATCAAGGTGTGCGGCGGGTTCCTGACGGTCGAGCATATGCGGCGCGGCATGAAGCCGACGGACGCGTGCCTCGAGACCTTGAAGCGCGTCGTCGCCGAGACGGAAGCGCGGCTGCTGGATGCGCAGGGCAAGCCAAAGTTCGACCTCGTGTTCTATGCCCTGACCAAGCGCGGCGAGTTCGGCGCCGCGTCGCTTTACCCCAATCATTTCGCGGCGCACGACGGCGTGGACGCCAAGATCCGCGATACGGCCTACTTATTCACCCGCGCGTAGGGGTTCTGCTGCTCGCGCTGGCCTCCCCACTCGCCGCGCAGCAAGAGCCAAATCCAAAGCACGACTGGTTCGATCATCTCTACCCGTTGGCCTATTACACGACCGCCGACCGAATCTGGCTGGGCGGGCACTACGACTGGTCGAGTCCGATGGGCTTCGCCGAGCGGCCGGAGCCCAACTTCGCCCGAGTCGCGCTCGATGCCGGTGCCAGCACTCAGGGCAGCTACATCGTCATCGCTGACGCGCAGGCACCAGCGTACTGGGAGGGCTGGAGGCTCGGCGTGACGCTGAGCCTGACGCGCGCCAACCGCCTCGGCTACTTCGGCCAGGGGAACAATACGGTCTACGACCGTGACAGTACGACCGGTCCGGGACGCTCCTACTTTTACCGCGTCAGTCGCGCGAATCGTGCGGCGCGCGTCACCATTCAGCGGAAGATCGTCGGTCCGCTCCGGGTACTCGTCGGGGGGTCGCTCGAATACACCGCATTCCGCGCGCTCCCCGGACTGACCCGTTTCCAGCGTGACAGCACCGGCCCCTTTGTCGATCGCGTCGGCCGCGTCGGGATCGTGCTCGATACGCGGGATGTGGAGATGGATCCGCACCGCGGTGTGTTCGCCGAAGCGCTCGCGGCCAGCGGCCGCGGATATACGCGCACCAGCGCCGCGCTGCGCCTCTACGCGCATCCGCTCGAGCGGCTCATCCTCGCGGCGCGCGTCGGACGCGAAACGATCACCGGCACGGCGCCGCTTGCGGTCCAGCAGACCATGGAAACCAGTGAGGGGCCGCTGGTCGCTTTGGGCGGAGCGCGCTCGCTGCGAGGCTATTACGACGGCCGCTTCGTAGGGCCCGGCAAGATCGTCTACGGTGTCGAGGCTCGATACGGCTTACTCTGGGCGCCGCGCCTGCTCGAGGTGAAGCTGGTCGCTTTCTACGATGCGGGACGAGTCTTCGGCCCCGGCGAAACGGTGCGCGTCACGCGCCAGGGACTGCACTCGGCCCTGGGTGGGGGCGTGGCGGTGGCGCTGTTGCGCAATACCCTGATTGTGGTGGAAGCGGGCAAAGGAACCGAGTCGACTCAGGTGACCTTCGCGACCGCCTGGACCTTCTAGCGGACTTCCCGAATCTCGACTCCCCGCCGCTTCAATTCGTCCACATACGCCTGAAACGGGACGGCCTCATCCGGCGTGTACACGCCCGCTGAGCTGACGCGTCCGTCCACCTGCATCACCCCGGTGATCGCGAGCGAATAGCCGGTCGTCCGCATCATCGCGCTGATTCCGGTCGCCTCGTCGAAATAGTCGAGCAGCTGCCAGGCTACGCGGCGCCCGTTACGTCCCAGCACTTCCACACGCAGGGCGACGAGGTCGCGGCCGTTGGGCTTGGTGAGCTGGGGTGATACGGCAGCGATGAATGCGTCGCGCGGGACGATCTCCGTGCCTTTCATTTTCACCGGCTCCACCGACAGGAGTCCCATCTCGCGGATAGGTCGCATGATCGCGACGTGGCCAGGGTAGCGGAGGGTTTTGTACTCCATCGTGCGCACCTTGCCCTGATAGGCCCAAGGCATGGTCGAGATGCCGCCACCGGTATGGAATGCCTCGAGCGTTCCGACGGGACTCGGGAAGTCCACGTCCTCGAGTTCCGACAAGGCATCCACGCGCTCGGGCCGGCCCTCGCGCAGCACCCACGACGGCGTCGTGTAGTAATCGAGCGCACCCTCGAGCGAGTAGACGATCTGATAGTTGAGCGGTGGCTCGGGCTCTTGCGGCAGGCCGCCCACGAAAATCTTGACGCTCTCGGCGTCTCCGACCCGCCGGATTCCCTCGGCCGCGATGATGTTGACCATCCCCGGGGCGAGGCCGCAGTCGGGAATGATCGAAACCCGTTTCTTCTGCGCGGCCGCGTGCAGCGTCTTCTGCTTTTGGACGATCTCGGTGTTGCCGCCCAGGTCCGCGCAGTGCAGGCCCATGGCGACGGCGGCTTTGGCGACCGGATAGTTGAAATAGTACGGTAGCGCGTTCATGACCGCAACGTGCCCGCGCATCAGCTTCCGCAGTCGCGGGCCACTTTTCGCATCGAGGCGCGCAGTGACGAGCCGCTTGTCTTTCTTCTTCTTGAGGAAGGCGGCAGCGCGTCGCGGGTGCAGGTCGGCGAGCGTAACACGCTCCACTTGAGGACGCTGGAGCAGATCGTACGCACAGGCAGAACCCTGCAGCCCAGCGCCGAGGACGAGCATGCGCATTGCGACTACGCCTCCGAATGATCGATGGGAGATGAAAGGGGCGGAAAGCTAGTAGATTCGCAGCCGTGACCGCAACCGAACTGACACGGCAACGGCTCATCAGAACAGCCCTCGAGCTCTTCACCGCGCGCGGCTACCACGACACGACGACGGCGCAGATCGCGAAGAAGGCGGGCATCGCCGAGGGCACGATTTATCGCCATTTCGCGAGTAAGCCGCAGCTCTTCAATGAGCTGTATCGGGCGGCACAGCGGTGGGCGACGAAGATCGTGCAGGAGACGGCGCGCAACCGCGATGCCGGACCCGCCCGCGCCCAACTGACCGCGGTCGCGCATGGACTGATCGAGGGAGCGGCGAACGACACGGCCGTCGTGAAGCTCGGGCTGCTCGAGCCGCCCGGCGCCATCCTCGATGACGAAAGCCGGAGGACCGAGCGCGAGTTTCGGCTAACACTCGAGCGGCTCATCGCGGAGGGCAAGGCGCAAGGCTCAGTGCGGACGGGGGCCGTGGAAATTTGGGCTGGCGTGTGGCTCGCAACGATCAGTCATGCACTGACGAAAGTCGTTGCTGGCGATTGGAAGCCCGGCGATACAGGCGTGCGGTTGGTGATCGAAGCAGCATGGAGAGCAATTAGCGTGTAGCCGATCGGGCCGGCGCGAAGATGTATTTAGGTAGGGGCGCAGCATGCTGCGCCCCTACTCAAACCGACCGACTACCCCAAACCCACTACTACCCCCGTCGCAATTCGAACAACGCGATCTCCGGCGGCACAAACACTCGTAACGGCACGCCGACCACACCGATCCCGCGGCTCACGTACAACTGGCTCGTTCCCTGTGTGAAATGGCCCATCACGTATTTCGTGATCAGCCGGCCTGGGGACCAACCGATCACCGGCAGATAAAACTGCCCGCCGTGGATGTGGCCGGCCAACGTGAGCGGAATGCCGCGAGGTGCGGCGCCGTCGAAGGCGCCAGGTCGATGCGCCAGCAGGATCCGAAACGCGTCTTTGGCGGATGGAGTAAGCCGGAGCGCCGCGTCGATGTCATCATCCTGCGGATCG
>QHUF01000141.1 GCA_003221075.1 Gemmatimonadota bacterium | reverse complement strand
GATTGGGCGAGGAGAAATCATTGACTCCGCCGGCCTCGAGTACCGCGTCGAGAACGGTCATTCCCTGGCGGTGAGGCATCGAGCGCGGGGTGCGTACCGCCCCGGTCACACGCACGCGCGACAGGAATTCGTGGGAGCGCAATTCCGTGAGGATCACCACGACGTTGGGCTCGCGAATGTACTCGGACAGCCGCTTCTTTATGATTTCGGCAACCTCGCTAGGCGTGCGGCCGCCTGCTTCGACATCACCGATGATCGGAACCGAGATCCTTCCGTCCGGCCGCACCGGTGCGGTCACCGACAACTCCGGGTTGCGCCATACCGCGATCTGCACGCGGTCGTCTACGCCTATACGATAATTCGCTTCGAAGCTGGCGGACCGTTGAGCCGTATCATCAGCGGGACCCGGGACCCGCGACATATCCGCGCAACCGGCCACGATGAATGTCGCCACAAGCGCAGCAGCCCAGCACCTCTGTTTCATCTCAACGCCCCGCGGGACCCTGTTGTCTCGGTCTGAGATTCGTCGCCTGCCCCCGGCAAGTCGACAACGAGACAGCGGTGCCAACCACGGTGACCTGACTTTAGCATCTAGCGCGCGCCCTGGCCAAACAAAACGACCTGCGCCGTTTGTAAGAGAATAACCAGATCCAGGAACAGGGAGTGGTTCTTCACATAGTAAAGATCGAATTGCAGTTTCTGCACCGCGTCGTCCACCGACGCTCCGTAGGGATAGCGAACCTGCGCCCAACCCGTGATACCCGGCTTCACGGAGTGCCTGCTTGCGTAGAAGGGCACTTTCCGGCTGAGTTCGTGCACGAACGGCGGACGCTCGGGGCGCGGGCCGACGAAGCTCATGTCGCCGCGCATGACATTGATGAGCTGAGGCAACTCATCCACGCGCGTCAATCTGACGAATTTCCCCACCCGCGTGATGCGATCGTCGTTTTTCTTGGCCCATCGCGCGACGCCGTCCTTCTCCGCGTCGACACGCATGCTGCGAAACTTGAAGATTTCGAATACCTGCCCGGACTCACCGACCCGCTTCTGCCGATACAGAATCGGCCGGCCGGTCTCGAGCCAGATAGCCAGCGCCGCAGCCAACATGACCGGCAGGGTGGCGACCAACATCGCTCCGCTTACGCTGATATCGAACGCGCGTTTCAAGAGCCTCTGAAAACCGGTCTTGGAGAATCCCTCGGAAAAGACCATCCAGCTCGCGCTCAGTGAATTCAGCTGAACATGGCCGGTCTCCCGTTCGAAGAAGGTCGGCAAATCCACGATGCTGGTTCCCTCAAGCTTGCACTCCAGAAGCTTGGACATGGGAAAGTGTCCGTTGCGCCTGTCCCTCACTCCTACCACGATCTCGTCGATTCGGTGCTGCGCGACGAGAGAGCGCAAGGCATTGCAGTCGCCAAGCAACTTGGACTTGTCCCGCCCCGGCTGCTCGTCGCCGCACAATACGAAGCCGACCAGATGAAATCCTGCGCGCGAGCCGAGCCTGCTTAACAGCCCTTCGACCTCGGCCGCGCGGGATCCGCTCCCGAGCACGAGAACACGGCGCTTCAACGTGTCGCCACCGACAATCCGGAAGAACACCACCCGCGCCAGCACCGTGAGGATAAGCGAAAACAGAAAACTCAAGGCCAAGATGCCGCGCCCGAGGAAGCTCGTCGGTATGACGTAGAAAACGATCACCATCAGCAGCGCCCCGGCGGGGTAGCTCGCCAGGAACCGCACCTGATACTCGCGGTCCCTCTTGTGCAGCGCCGTCCCGTACAGACCGAAGGCGGTCATGACGCCCAGCATCACGAGCGAATACAACAGGGCCCGAGGCAGCCACTCGCCCGAGGGATAGATCAGGAAGTGGATATCCAGGAAGCGCAAGGTCCTGGCAAAATAGACCGCGCCCACGTGCATCGCTGCTTCTACCAGCATGAGCAGCACCAGTGGCAGCGACACGTAATGGCCGAAAATACGAACGCTCACTACGCCTCCCATCTATTTTTACTGCTTTTGCCAGCAATCTAACGGTCCCCTGCCGAACGTCTTATGACCGACCCCTATAGTCCGTTAGGATCGGTTCTCTTGTGCCCTTCTACCGGCTTACCGGGGGGGTTTATGCTAGGCGATCCAGTGTTTCTCCGCAATAGATGAAACAGATGATCGCGTCTCAGCCTGGGCGGGTGGCGATCATTTCGGCGAAACGCCGATCCGGGTCCTGGTTGACGGCAAACATGCGAACGCCCACTCCAATTCCGAACGCAGGGGACGCCTAGCGTTTATGGCGGGCGTCTGAGAGGGGTCTCTTGTCCGTTCGAGGGCGTTGTTCTATATAATATTCAATGGCTTAAGAGCTCTACGTGGCGCCCACCCTGCAGCGACAGCTCCCCGCCGTCGCAATGACAGCCCGGGGGCTTGGCGCGCTCGGGCGCCTTCGCCGAGAGCCGCTGCACTTCGCCATGCTAACCCTGCCGGCCCATCCTACCCCCTTTTCTACCCACGCTTGATGGCGGGACTTTGCCTGGACATGTGGTCGTGTCAAGACCTCCACCCGGACTTCATGGGAGGGAAATCGGCTGCTGCGGGACGTTATCGACCCCAAGAAGTTTTGCGCAAAGACTCTTTTCGCACCGCAAGGTTACAGACTTATGCGGTCCCAAAGAGAAACTCACTTGATCCAAGTCTACTTCCAACGCTTTTCTCTTTGGGTTGGCAACAAATGCCCCTAGCCCGCCCAGAACCTTCAAGTCAACAGAAACCAAGTCCGGACGCAGCTGCGACGCGCGTGTAATCGTCGCCTGCACATATCCAGTACGGATATCCGGGTGGAGACAATCGGCCGACAAATCCAGCATTGCTGTAAGCAGGACCACGAGCGTAGCCCGCGTCGGGTCCTCGGCGTACGCCTTCACCGCAAGGCTACGCTTCCCCACCCGAACCTCGAGCGTGGCTCGTTCGCCCGGCGAGTATCCGACGAGATGCATCGAGACGGGAGCGTCGTCGAGCCCAAAGGCCAGGAGCGCACGCGCCACGCCGAGCGCGCGGGTTACGCCGAGCGCGCGCATCGCCACGATCCCCGGCAGCGCCGCATCGGTCGGGGAGATCGGTGGTGGGGTCTATCAGAGCGTCCCCGACGCCGCGCGATGCGCCGCGGCGACTGCCGCCGCGACCTTGTCGCGCCACTCGGGCTCCTGGCGCTTGAAGATGCCACCCGCAACCTCGATGAGGGCGCCGACGCAATGCAGGAGAAAACGTTCGCGCCACCCCGGCGGGACGTGGGCGAAGTATTCGTCGACGAACACATCCGCCGCACGACGTGCCTCGTCGGCCGGCAGCCCGTCCAGACCGACTCGGGCCGTGATGTGCGCGACCAGGTGTGCGGGGTCCCGCACGGGATCGCCGAGCACGACCGAGTCGAGATCGATGAAGCACACCCAGTCGCCCGATACGAAGATGTGGTCGGCCTTCAAGTCCCGATGGATGGGGGCCGGCGGCACGTTCGTGAGACCGTCCCCGACCGCCGCCGTGAGCGCCTCGACCTGCGCTCGCAGCTCCGGACAGGCCCACTGCACGAGACTTGCCGCGCGGTTCACGTCAGCGAGCTGGTCGGCGAGGGCTTGGCGCTCGGTCAGCGCCAAGCCCTCTTGATTGAAGGCGGCCACGGCCCGGGCAACCGCGCGCAGCGCCGCATCCCAGTCGCCCCCGTGTAGCAGGATCTGCTGCAGCGCCGCCCCCCGAGCCTCCTCCAGGGCCAGCGTGCGCAGCTCAGGCACATAGGCGATGGGCCGCACCACGCGGTACGGGCTCTCGCCTGCCCGCGCTTTGTCGGTCAGGGCCTGCAACAGGCGGAACGTCTCCGCCCCACGGTCGTTGCGATAGACCTTCAGGTAGCAGCGGCGGGTCTGGCCCCTCCCCGTCAGCCGGTCGCGCACCCGCAGCGTGTACCGGAGCGCGGCGCCGAGTTCGGTACGATAGCGCATCGGCTCGACGGTCCGTTGCTCGGTGCGCCACCGGCTGGGCTCGAGACCGGTCAAGAGGAGCGGTTCGAGCTCGTGGAGGGGGCCGCCCAGCACAAGGCGCAGGTTCTGGAGCTTGCGGTCATAGGGAAAGACTTGCACCAGCATCTGCAGGTCGGGGATGAAGTCCACCGGTTCGAACGCGAGCCACTGCTCCGGAATCTCCGGGCGCGGATCCGCAACGCGTAGCTCCCGCCACAACCGTTCGGCCTCGCCGGCCGCGGCGTACACCACGCCGGTGACCCACTGCTCCCAGCGGCGACCGTTGCTCGGATCGACGACGCGGAGCGTGTATTGTAGGACGCAGCGCGACGTGGACTGGCGGCACCGAAATCGGAATGGCACGCACTCCTCGATGCGGTAGGCCTTCCCCGAAACCGCCTTGAGATGCTGGCGGAACACTTGGAGCATCAGCCCCGCATCGCTGGCGGTCTCGAGCTGCGGGAAATCCGGGTCCCGAGGGAACCCGTCCATGCAGACCGCCGCCGGGAGCGCCTGTTTTCGCACGGGTGCGGGCTCCTGTATCAGGGCGCGAGGGTCGCGGCGGGCTGCTGGCGATCGAGCGTGTACAGCTGCCGGTACCGCGCGTTCCCGGCCAGCAGCTCAGCGTGCGTGCCGCGGCCGATGACCCGGCCGTCCTCGAGCACGAGGACGACATCGGCGTCCGCAATCGACTGCAGGTCGTGGGTGATCATGAGACAAGTCTTGCCAGCCATGAGCCGATCGAGGGCCTCGCGCACGTTGGCTTCGCTCTCCGCGTCGAGGCCCGTCATCGGCTCGTCCAGAATGAGGATCGGGGCGTTGCGAATGAGCGCGCGCGCAATCGAGATCCGCTGGCGCTGCCCGCCGGAGAGGGTCGCGCCCCGCTCGCCGATGACGGCGTCATATCCGTCTTCCAGCTCCCGGATGAACTCGTCGGCGTTTGCCGCCCTGGCCGCAGCGATGATCTCCTCCAGGTCCGCGTCGGGTCGGCCATAGGCGATGTTCTCCCGGATGGTGGCGCCGAACAGAATCGATTGCTGGAGCACGAGCCCGATCTGGCGGCGCAGGGACTCCCGCCGATAGTGCCGGATGTCGACCCCGTCGATGAGAATGACCCCCTCGTGCGCTTCGTAGAGACGCAGGATCAGGCTGACGATGGTGGACTTCCCCGCCCCCGACGCACCCACCAGGGCCAGCCGCTGCCCCGGTGACACGACAAACGAGACATTCCGCAGCACCTCCCGGCCGTCGCCGTAATCGAAGGACACGTTCCGGAACACGATCTCTCCGCGGAACGCTGCCGCCTCGATGGCATCGGGGCGATCCTGGATCTCGGGCTCGATGTCCAGGACCTCGGACAGCCGGTCCGCGCTGGCCATGGCCTTGGAGAAGTCGGTTGAGAGCTTGGCGAGACTCTTGAGCGGCTTGTACATGTTGGTGAGGTACGCGACGACAAGCACAAGCTCGCCGGGCAGCATCTTCCCGTTCACGACCTGCAGCGCCCCGAACAGCACCGCCGCCGCGGTCCCCAGCGCGGTGATGATTTCCGATGACCGGGTCGCCGCGGCCTCCAGGCGGGCGATACGGATGCTTTCCCGCAGCGTCTCGCCCGTCACCGCGTCGAACCGCTCTTCCTCGTGTTTCTCTCGGGCGAAGGCCTGCACCAGGGGTATCGCCGAGAGCACCTCGCCCATGCGCGACGCCACTTGACCCTCTTGCCGCTTCTGCTTCTTGGCGGAAGCCTTCGTCTTGCGATAGAGATGCAGCAGGCTGTAACCCAGAAACGGCAGAGTCCCCAAAGCGATCAAGCCGATCTTCCAATTCATGGCGAACATGATCGCGAACATCCCGATGACCGTCAGCAGCTGTGCGGAAAACTTGAGGATCGACTCCGCGAAGACGTCCTTGAGGGTGTTCGTGTCTGCGCCGATCCTGGTCAGCAGGTCCCCCGTCCGCGCCTGGTTATGGAAGGACAGCGACAGTCGCTGCAAATGCGCGAACAGCTCCCGGCGCAGCGCGTAGACCGTGGTGTAGCCGATGGACGAGGTGATGAAGATCTGGGCGTACGAGAACAGCCCGCCACATACCGCGATCAGCACGATCCCGACGGACGCTGCCACGAGGAGGGGCACCTGGCCGCCGGGGAGGAGGTCCTGCACGAAGGGCAAGAGATGCGACACTGGGTTCAGCAGGATGCCGTGATCGATGATGATCTTGAGGGGCCACGGCTTCAGCAGCTCCGTGGCTGCAACGCCCACGGTACACACGGCGGCTAAGAGTAAACGCCCTCTGACCTGCCGCAGGTGGGCCAAGAAGATCTGGCGAAACCGCGTGCGTTTCCGCTGTCGCATGGCTAGAGCACGCTCGCCAGCAGGTGGATCGCTTCGCCCTGCCGCTGCTGGATAGCGTCGGCCTCCGGATGGCGAGTCCGGTCGAAAGTCAGTGAGTGGATCTTCCGCACGAGCGCGATCTGCTCGTACCACGCGACGCGCGGCGCCAAGCCTGGATCGCGTGGGGAGGAGCGCTGGTAGGCATCGAGGATCGTGGCGCGCGCGGCGACGAAGTCCGGCAGCTTCCCCGGCTTGCGCAGGGTGAGCCGACGCAGCTGTGTCAGCAGATTGCCGAGGTCCAAAGCCGGATCACCGCGCGTGCAATCGTCGAAGTCGAGGAAGACGATGGTGCCGGCTTGCCACCGGAGCTGCACCAGCCCCAGGTCGCCGTGCAGAAACGAGGAGGTGGTCGGCGGCGGCGCGGCCTCGCGCTCGAGCCGGACGCGCCAGCGCTGCAACGACGCGGCCTCCGCGGGAAACCGGCCGCACAGCTCCACGATCCTTCGTTGCAGGTCGGCGAGCACGGCGGCAGGACCCGTTACCGTCGCTGGCATAACGGGCGCGGCATGCAGGATGGCCAGCGCGCGTCCGATCGCGGCCAGCACGTGGGCGCCCTCTGCCGCGATCGTCTTGACGACCGACTCCCCCGATTCGTGGCTCAGGAGCAGCAGGCCACGCGGGCCGTGGTAGGCGAGCACCCTCGGAACCACGAAGCCGCCACGGGCGCCACACCCGGAGGCGGTCAGCTCTCGCAGCGTCGTGGCGACGCCGCAGGCATCCTCGTCGCGCTCGTAGAATTTCCCCACCCACTGGTGGTGTTGTACCTCAGCGCCGCCGGGCATGCGGGCCTGGACGTCGTAACGCACCACGCGGTGCCTCCCACGCTTGGAAAGGGAGTGCGCGCTCCAGGTCTCGACCGTCCCGTCGGCGCCGTGAACCGCGCGGAGCGCCGCAGCCAGGGCGACGCCGACGTCCGCAGCAATCAGTGTAGTGGGCGGCGGGTTCATCGGGGTTGCCCCGAGGGCACCGCGTCCTCGAGTGCCGCCCGCGCCCGCGCGGCGAGCTGAGGCGCGAGCTGCGCGCTGTCGGCCGTCTGCTTGCGATAGATCGTGTAGATCTTGCGCACGAGCGTGAGGCCCTGGTAAAACGACACGTTGCGTGGCGATACCTTGGGCATCGCGCTCAGATAGGCGTCCCGGAAGCAGGCGAGCCAGTCGTCCGCGTGCGCCGGCAGTGTGCGATCCCACAAGCATCGACGCTCGAGCTGCGCCAGAAAATGACCGGCGTCGTACGCCGGGTCGGCGTACCCGAACATATCCAGGTCGAGCAAGACGAGGCGATCGCCCGTCCAGAGGAACTGCCCCGCCGCCAGGTCGCCGTGGACCGGCGCGGGCTCGGACGGATCGAGCAGGGGCGCGGCGTCCTGGATCCCCACGAGGAGCGGCTCGATGAGCACGGTCGTCTCGGGCCAGCGGTGCTGCAAGCGGTCGCACCGCCCCTGGGTCTCGGCCACGAACATCTGGGCCGTCGTGGCCGGCTCCGGAACGACGGGCAAGCGGTGCAGGTTCGCGGCCAACCGGGCCGCCCGACGCAGGAGCTCCGGCTTGCGATCGTCAACGATCTCGGACAGAAACGTCCCGTCCACCCATGGCAATACCAGCGCGCGCTCGCTCGAGACGTACCGCGTGGGCAGGCACGGTCCGTCGTGGTTCGGCTGGAGCCGCGCCGCCAACGCCCGGGAGTGCGCCCACACCTGCTCTCCGAAATCATCCGCGTAGACCTTTAACGCATAGGCTCGCTCTTGCCCGGTATGCGTCCGCACCAGCACCCGGAGCACGAAACGGTCGGCATGCGCACTTTGCAGGCTGCAGGCCGCGTCGGTCGGCTGGAGGTCCGCCGGCAGCGTGGGCCCGAGAATCTCAAGCGCCGGCCCCGGCTGCTCGAGACGTGCCAACTGGGCGCGCAGGGCGGCGCGTTGCGCGGGGGTGGGTTTGAACCGGATGCGCATCAGTCGCCACCGAGCCAACGGGAGAGGTATGCGGTGAGCCGGGTGGCCCCGTCGAACGACGGAATGATCTGGGCCACAAGTCGCGCGTGCGCTTGCCGGTCGCACCGCAGCGCCCACTCCAGTGCCTCGCCGAGACCCGGGCCCGTCAAGTTCTTGGGGTGAATACACCGGGCTAGCCCACGCGCGGCCAGCGTTTCGGCGCGGATCTGCTGCTCGACCTTATGCGTGGCTCGGGGCACGATCACCAGGGGTCGCGCCACGGCCAGGGCTTCACACACGCTGTTGTAACCACCCATGCTGACGACGGCGTCGGCTGCAGCCATCAGCTCGAAGGTGTCGGCGCCCGCCACCACGCGACAGGTGGCCGTGGCTCGTGCCTGCAGCATCGCTTGCTGAGCGGCCGGCATGAACGGCCCCGTCACCAGGATCGCGCACAGCTCGGGAATCGTCCCCTGCAACCGCTCCAGAGCGCCCCGCGCAGCGTCCAGCACCGGATACCCGTCACTGCCACTCCCCACCGTAGCCAGCACGAATGGGGCGTTCGGTGGGAGTCCCAGGCGCCGGCGCACCACACCAGGATCGACTGCCGGCCGAGCGCGCACGACGTACCCGCAGTAATGGAGCTTGGGTTGGACCGATGCCGGGATGGCATAGGCTTGCGCGACATCGTAGAGGTCGGGGGAGCCATACACCGCGATGCCGTCGTACAGGTTCTCGAGCGCATCGTACACACCAAGCTCCTCCCAGGCGGCACGAATGCGCGCGGCGTCATCCATGATGTCGCGCAGGCCGAAGACGAACCTCGTATCGGGGTGCTTGGCCTTGAGAGCCCACAAACCATCGCGAAACTCACCCTTGGAGCCCAGGGGCTCGTGATCCACGAGCACGAGGTCGGGGACCAGCCCGAGCACCGCATCCCGCAAGATTGCACCGCGGATCGTCCGGAAGTGTTGTTTCGCCGCCTCTTCTTCCGCCGCGGTCGGCCGGGCGGTGCCGGCGGTGAGGAGGGTGGGCAGCTTGATGTAGTCGCACCGCTCGGGCAGCGTGAACCCGGCGAGAGGAGATTTGGTGGCAATGTAGGCGATACAGTCCGGATGGCGCGCCAGGACATGGCGGGCGAGCGTCAGGGTCCGCGTGACGTGCCCCAGCCCTTGGTTGTCTTGCGCGTACAACAGCAGCGTACGGTTCCGGACCCGCCGGGCCGCCGTCATGTCACGCCTCTCTGGCGACGGGCGCCGCCGCATCGAAGGACACACCCAGGAGCTCCGCGAGGAAACCGGGGATCCGGGTGAGCCCGCTCACGTCGACTCGGCTGCGGCTGGCCGGTGGTGGGCCGAGATCGCGGGCCAGCCACGCAGTCAGCGCGTCCGCGCCGAGGTCGTCGGGATGCAGCACTTCGATCAGGCCGAGATCCCGCAGGCGCTGCGCGCGAATCCATTGCTCGGGCTCGGGGTGCACTCGTGGAACGATCAGCGCATGCTTCTCGAACGACAGCACCTCGCAAATGGTGTTGTACCCGCCCATGGCGATGATCCGGTCGGCCCGATCGATGAGGGGCGCCGGATCGGGGACGAATTCGAGGACGTAGCAGCGCGGATGGCGCTGTGCTCGCTCGAGCAGACGGTGCCGCATCTCCGGCGGCATGTAGGGACCGGTCACGACGATGCCGGTGGTGTCGGCAGGCAGCTCGGCCTCGACGAACGCCTCGGCCAAGGGATGGCCATCGACACCGCCGCCCACCACGCAGAGCGCCAGACGGCCGGGCGGTAGGTTGGCCGACACCTGCGCGGCGTGGCTCCCGGCATACTCGAGGCGCGGCCGCTGGTCCAGGTAGCCGGTGTAGCGCACCTTGCTTGCCACGCCGTCGAAGACCCCATACTCGCGAACGGGATCGAACACGGCGGGGTCCCCGTAGATCCAGATGGCGTCGTAATAGTCCCGCATGGCGTCCACGGTGCCGTCGGCGGACCAGGTGCGGCGCACGGTCTCAGGATCCTGCAACACCTCGCGCAGACCCAGCACACAGCGCGTACGCCCGTGCTTGCGGACACGCTCGAGTGTCCGGACGAGCTCCCCCCCGGCCCCAAGCGGCAGGTAATCCACCAGCAACACGTCCGGTTCGAACGTCTTGAGCGCCTTGCGAATCACCTTGCTGCGCAGCGTGATCAGCTCCTCGTCGGAGACATCCAGGAAGCGGGCGTTCAAGGTCCCATCGGCCCCTTTGCGCAGCCCCGGGAGCGTCACGCAATCCACGCCGTGCGGCATCGGGATGGCGCCAGCTTGCCACGCTTCGGCAATCATGAGGATCACCGCCTGCGTGCCCGCACCGCGCAACGCGTGCGCGATCGTGGCGTTGCGCCGAATGTGTCCGAACCCGTGCATCCCTTGGGAATACGTGGCGATCCGAGGGAGAGGCGGCTCACGAATGGAGAGCCGTGGCAGGTGTGACTGCGGTGGCGTGACGGGGTCTTTATATCCCATAAGGCCGCTTGTGTTTGTGTGCCGGGCGCGCAGCCGCGGCCAGTATCGATCATAGCGAGAAGCACCCGCTCACCGACCCGAAACAGCCGCAACCGCGCGCATTCAACCAACCGCGCGCATTTCGCGGCAGGCAGCATGGACGCGAAGGAATTTCCTCTCCTTTCCTGGATAGTGTCCGCGCTTATTCATCGCAACTATCAGCGCGAGCCGGTGTTTAATCGTAGTCCCTTTAGACCAGCATCACGGCGGTCATCGCGTCCGAGGTCAAGATTCTCCAGATCTTGTTCGTTAGGCCATCCCCATATGGGTAGGAGTATGGGTACGATGCGAGGCCTGGATTCGAAAATAAGACGTTTCAGAGCCTTACAGGACTTGACTGGCGGAGAGGGTGGGATTCGAACCCACGATACGCTTGCGCGTATTCCGGTTTTCGAGACCGGCACGTTCAACCGCTCCGTCACCTCTCCGGG
>QHUF01000140.1 GCA_003221075.1 Gemmatimonadota bacterium | reverse complement strand
CGCCGCCGACGACGCGACTCAGCGCCTGGGTCGAATCCGCTTGGCCCACATCGATGCCCAACGACACGCCGGCACGCCAGCTCGCCGAGACGTCATAGCCGCCGCCCAGGAGCAGCGAGGTTGCGCGCGGGGCGCTCAAGGTGGACTGGCTGGAAGCGTGACTGAGGGTCCGGCTAGCATCGGCGGACACGTGCAGCTTCGCGCTGGGAGACACGCCGACGCCGATGTCGAGGCCTTCGGACGTCACGCCGTTGCCGAGCCCGCAGGCCGGGTTCCCGGTGGGAAGCACAATCGTCAGCGCCGCCGCAATCGTGGGCGCGCCGGCCGTGGGGAACGCGTGCACGGCGGCCGCCGAGAAGGGAAGATCGCCGATGCCGTTGCTCGACACCGAGCCTCCCTTGCCGCTGTCGCTCACGTGGACGAACGACGGCAGCACCGACAGGCTGAGCCACGGCGTCGTCTGCCACTGGACCACGCCCGACAGTACCCGTTCCGACCGCTGATCGTTGAGTTTCGCCGAACCCACCGAGACACCGGCGGCGAGCGGCGTTTGCGCCCCGAGCGGAGCAGCCAGGATCAAACAGCAGAGTAGACCGCGCATCCTCCGAGACCCGCTGTGTGACCCGAGGTCACACCTCCCCCCGTCTCGCAACGTGACGTTTTCCGGTCTGGGGGAGTCCCTCATGCCAGGGGAGAACAACGCCGGCGTTAGGAATGCCGGCCCAATCGGAGGAATGCATGAAGCCAATCACCACTGCCGTTATTGGAATCGCGGTCGCTGCGAGTCTCACGCTCGGCGCCGCGAGTGCTGTGCGGGCGCAGGGGAAACCGACGACCCACGTACGCCCGATGTCCCGTCCGACCAACGCGAAGCCGGCCACGCCGGCGACTGCGGCACCGAAGGCGAACGGCAGCGATTCGTTCAAGGGGATCGCCGCGAAGCTCGGCGTCATGCCGGAGGCGCTCCAGAGCGCGTATGAAGCCGCGAAACAGGCGAATCCAAAGCTGTCCCGCGGCCAATTCGTCTCGGCGAACATGGTGGCGCACAACCTGAGCTCGAAGAATCCGGCGATCACGACGCAGGCGATCTTGAGTGGGCTGCAGAGCGGCAAGAGCATGGGGCAGACGCTGCAGGGCCTCGGTCTCTCGGCCAAGGACGCGGAGGACGCAGAACGTCAGGCAAGGCGCGATGCCGCTGAGGCGCAGCGCGCCGAGATGCAGAAGCCGACGATGTAACCGTCACCGTCGACTGTTTGAAGGCCGCCAGAGTCTCTGGCACGGTCGCCACGCCGGCTTTCCCGACCTCGATCCCCGCCGCGAAGTTCGCGATGTGCGCCGCCTCGCGCACGCTCGCGCCCGCCGCCAGCGCCGTCCCCACCCACGCGGTCACGGTATCGCCGGCGCCCGAGACGTCGAACACCTCGCGTGCCATCGTGGGAATGCGCGTGACCTCCTGATCCTTGGTCACGAGCATCATGCCCTCGCCGCCGAGGGTGAGGAGCAGATTGTCGACCGCCAGCTTGCCGAGCGCGTCGGGCAGGGCGTCGGGGTGGGCGAGGTCGAGCGCCGCGCCCATCGCCAGCTCCAATTCGCGGCGGTTCGGCTTGAACACGGTTGCGCCGCGGTAGGCGAAGAAATTCTTGAACTTGGGATCGACGACCACCGGCAGGCTGCGCCGCTTGGCGATCGTCATCCCGCGCTCGATCACCTGCGGCACCAGCGTTCCTTTATTGTAGTCCTCGATCAGCAACGCGTCCGCATCCTCGAGCGCGTGCTCCAGCGCGCGGGCCAGTTTCTCCATGACTTTTGCCGAGATCGGGTCGTCGATCTCCTCGTCGATGCGGAGCATCTGCTGGCCGCGGGCGACGACGCGGGTCTTGGACGTCGTCGGCCGCGCCGAATCGGTGATGAGAAACGACGAGTTGAGCTTGAGATCGTCCAGCTCGGCGCGCACCGACTGCCCGCGCTGATCCTCGCCGACGACGGCGACGAGCCGGCAGTCCGCGCCGAGGGCCGCGACGTTGGCCGCGACGTTCGCGGCGCCGCCGAGGCCGTGACGGCTCGCGTGCACGGTGACGACGGGGACCGGCGCTTCCGGGCTGACGCGATCGACCTCGCCGACGAGGTAGACGTCGAGCATGGCGTCGCCGACCACGACGACCTTGGTCGCGGCCATCTTCCGGAGCAGCGCTTCGATGCGATCGCGTGTCAGCCGGGCTTCCGGCATCAGGGAATCCGCCCTTCCTTCTTAGTGCGCCATTGCAGCGCAATGCTGCCCACCCAGCGCGTCTGCTCCGGCCCATTCTTGATGAGGTGGACGCCCCCATCGCCCGACAGCACCCAGCGGCCGTGCGCGGCGCGGCCGGCGAGCGCGAGCCGCAGCGTGCGTGTCACCGTTCCCGCGAACAGCGTGGGCGTCGAATCGAACTGGGCCACGCTCGGATACGGGAGCCGGAAATCGCTCTGGCTCTGGCGCAGCAGGGTGACTTCGGGCTCGAGCAGCACACCAGGCGCCGCGATCATACTGCCGCGCAGCGTCAGCTGATCGTAGCCGGAGAAATTACGCCCCAACCCGACGCCGCGCCGCATCACGGCCTCGGCGGGATTGGGGGTGCGATAGGTGAGATTCGCGACCTGCGTGTAGAACGCCGTCCAGCCGTAGCGCGCCATCCCGCCCTGCGCGCCCAGCGTGAACCCGTACGACGGCGGCTCCTTGTCCCCAGCGCTCGAGCGATCGACCTGGATGTCGTCGATCAAGACCGAGCCGAACAGCTGGGTACGGTGGATTCGCGTCGTGACGTCGAAGCCGAGCAGGTTGTTGGCCTGCGAGTTCTGGTCGTACTGTTGCAGCAGGCCCAGGGTGAAGATGTTCGCGAACCACGGCTCGAGCTGGCGACCCTCGCCGGCGACGATCGTGCCTTCCCACAGCGAGAACGTCGCGTTCCAGGGCGGCCGCACGGTGAAGCGATGGGCGATGAAGTAGCGATGCTGCGGCGTGCCGCTCGTGTCCGGGAGATCGTCGAGCTGCGTGATCAGGCCCTCGAGGTACAGGCCGTCGGTGCCGATCCGCACATCGAAATGATCGTAGCTGTAGGGACTGGGCGACACGAGCAGCCCGTCGGTGATGCGCGGTCCCCAGTTGCGATCGACGCTGCCGAAGAAGAGCTCCCCGAAGCGCCACTGCGCGCTGACGTACGCCTCGGCGGTCCGGCCGGCGATTACGCGGTCCTTTTTGCCGAAGTAATCGGGATCCCATTTGAGCCGCGTGTCGAAATACGAATGCGACACGAAGACGGCGGGACCGAAGTACAGCGTCAGCCCCGCGCCGCCGGAGTATGTCGCGTGGCCGGGGCCTGCTTCACGCAACGGATCGCGGCGCGCGTGCGAGCTCGCCGCGGTCGCGGCCTGAATGTCGATGCGCGACGACGGGCCGCGCATATGGCGCGTCAAGTCGGAGCGGATCTGCTTGACGACGGCCCACTCGGCGCCGGTGACGACGTTGCTGTCCACCGCCTCCAGGGCGCGCACGACTTGATCGACCTTGAACGGCCGGCTGAGCGGCGACGGATCGGCCATGCGGCCGCTGGCGATCAAATGCTCGATGAAGGGCGTGGACCAGTGGCTTAATGGGAGATACGGACTGGCCTCTTGTGCCGCTGCGCCGGCGGGCAGCAGGAGCAATAGGAGGAGGGCGGTGCGCATGGCGGGACAATGTAATTGCGGATTGACGATTGCGGATTGCGGATTGGCAATGAGAGGTCGTGCGCCCTGACGCTGCCCGTTACATTCCGCAGTCCGAAATCCGCAATCCGCAATGAGCCGGCGGGCGAAAGGAGCCTGATTGTTCGTCGAGTCTATGCGGGGGACAGTTCTGGAATCCCGCCACCGCGTCCATGTCGCCGTGGTGGATGCCAGTGGGAAGCTGGTCGCCCAGGCTGGCGATTCAGCGTACAGGACCTTCTGGCGCTCTGCCGCCAAGCCGTTCCAGGCGATGCCGCTGGCCCTGGCCGGGGTCGTCGAGCGCTTCGGGCTCACGCGGCAGGACCTGGCGTTGGCGTGTGCGTCGCATTCGAGCGAGCCGGCACAGGTCGCGCTGGTGCGCGAGTTCCTGCAGCGCATCGGCTGCTCGGAGCGCGACTTGATGTGCGGCCCGCACCGGCCGCTCTCGGACGCGGTCGCTAAAGACTACGAGACCCGCGGCGTGCGGCTCACGGCCGTGTACTCGAACTGCTCGGGCAAGCACACCGGCATGCTGGCGCTCGCGAAGCATCATGGCTGGCCGACCGAGTTCTATGCGCGCCTCGAGCATCCGGTGCAGCAGCGCTGTCTCAAGTCGGTCAGTGAGTACACAGACGTGCCGGTCAAGGACATCGGTGTGGCGGTTGATGGCTGCGGCGTTGCCTGTTTCGCGCTGCCGCTGCGAAATATGGCGCTCGCCTATACCAGGATACCGACCGCGATCCTCGAGCCCATGGTTCTTCACCCCGAGTTAATCGCCGGTGAAGGTAGGCCCTGCACGGAAATGATGCGCGCGCATCCGGGACGTGTGGTCGCGAAGGTCGGTGCCGAAGGCGTGTACAGCGCATCCCTCATTCGCGAGAGCCTCGGCGTCACGCTCAAGGTCGAGGACGGGCACAGCGCCGCATCGGCCCTCGCGATTGCGTCGGTGCTGGCGGAGCTGGGCCTCAAGCCACAACCGACGTCGCTCCTAAAACGACCCATCACGAATTCTCGCGGTGAGACGGTGGGCGAGATGCGGGTAAATGGGGGGCTTCTGAAATGAAACGATTGCGGAATGCGGAATGCGGAATGTTAAGGTGAGCGTCGAGAAGCCCACTGGCCTCGATCCCCAGACCCTTGCCCTGGTGCGGATCGCCGCCGCCACCGCAACGGGCGACGAGGCCCGGCTCCGCGACCGGATGATCGCCGCGCGGGCGGTGCATGTGCCGCCGCAGTGGGTCGACGAGCTTTTGCTGCAGAGCTTTCTCAACGTCGGCTATCCGCTCGCGCTGGTCGCGTTCGGCGTGTGGCGCAGTGTGGCGGGGCCGGTGCTGGACAGCGAGAAGGGCGAGCCGATCGCGCATCCCGAGTGGGAGCGCTGGACCACGCGCGGCGCCGAGGCCTGCGCCGAGGTGTACGGGCGGACATTTCACAAGCTGCTGCTCAATCTGCGGGCGCTGCATCCGACCATTGAACCGTTGGTTGTCGTCGACGCCTACGGGAAGATTCTGGGAAGGTCCGGTTTGGATTCTAAGAGACGCGAACTTTGTACCCTTGCGGCAATCGCGATGCAAAATGCTCCACGACAGCTACACGCTCACTTGCGCGGGGCGTTGAATACGGGGTCGAGCCGAGACGAGGTGGATGAGGTGATTGCGATTGTCGAGGTCGATCTCACAAAGGAGCGGGCGTTGAAGCTGTGGGAGATGTGGGCGGATGTGAGGGGAAGGAATCTCTAATTGCGGATTTCGGATTGCGGATTGCGGATTGACAGGGTGAGGTCATGACCCGAGCGGAATTTGTCGAGCGTACCAAGCAGTTCGCGCTCGCCGTGGTGGCGCTCGTCGAAGCACTCCCTGCGGGGCGCACAGCCGATGTTATCGGCAAGCAGCTGCTCCGCGCGGGGACATCGGTCGGGGCCAACTATCGGGCCGCCTGTCGCGCGCGTTCCCGCCGTGAATTCATCGCCAAAATGGGAATCGTTGAGGAAGAAGCCGACGAGAGTCAGTTCTGGCTCGATCTACTGATCGCTCGAGGTGCGACGGAGACAGAGCGGGCAATTGCATTGCGTCAGGAAGCGAGTCAGATCGTCGCGATTACAGTGGCCTCAATCCGCACCGCGCGTCGAACTCCCCGGTCAAATCCGCAATCCGCAATCCGCAATCCGCAATCAACTCGTTCCGCGTTCCGCGTTCCGCGTTGATGTTTATAGACCGCGTCGTCGTCCACGTCACCGCCGGCACAGGCGGCTCCGGAGCCTCGTCTTTCCGTCGCGAAAAGTTCGTCCCGAAGGGAGGACCCGACGGCGGCGATGGGGGGAAGGGCGGCAGCGTCTATGTGAAAGCGGACACTAATCTCGCGACCCTTCTCGATTACAGATACCACCCCAAGTGGACTGCAGAGCGTGGCGCGCACGGCAAGGGCAAGAACATGAGCGGCAGGTCGTCGGACGACGTCTACCTCCCCGTGCCGCCCGGCACCGAGGTTCGCGACGCGGACACCGGCGAGATCCTCGGCGAGCTGATCCAACCCGATCAAGTCCTGCTGGTTGCCAAAGGCGGTCGAGGTGGTCGAGGGAACCAACACTTCGCGACTCCGACCCATCAGTCGCCGCGCGAGTGGGAGCCGGGAGAAGAAGGAGAGGAGCGGCGTCTCGAGCTCGTCCTCAAGTTGATCGCCGACGTCGGCCTGCTCGGCGAGCCCAACGCCGGGAAGAGCACGCTGCTGTCGGTGATTTCGGCGGCCCGTCCCAAGATCGCCGACTATCCGTTCACGACGCTCGAGCCGCACCTCGGCGTCGTCGGGCTGTCGGACAACCGGTCGTTCGTCGTCGCCGATATCCCCGGCATCATCGAGGGCGCGCACGAAGGGAAGGGGCTGGGGCTGCGTTTTCTGCAGCACGTCGAGCGCACACGCATTCTTGCCGTGCTCGTTCCGATGGACAGTCCCGATCCGCAGGCGACGTACGACTTGCTGAGGAAGGAAGCCGCGTCGTACTCCAAGGAGCTCGCCTCGAAGCCGCATGTGGTGGTGCTCACGAAGTCAGACCTGCAACCACAGACGGCTGATGGCAGAGGGCTGATCGCCACCGAAGCGGGCGCGCCGATTGTCACCATTTCCGCCGTGGCCCGCCAAGGCATACCGGAGCTGTTGGAAGTCCTATGGAAGACCGTGAAGTCGTAGCGACGCTCGCGCTCTCGCTCGTTCCTGGCGTCGGCCCGCAGCGTCTGAGGCTCATCATCGCGACGTTTGGGAGCGCGCAGGCCGCCCTGGCCGCACCGCCGTCGAAACTCCAGACATTGGAAGGCATTGGCCGCGCCGCGGCGACGGCGATCAAGGAGGCGCGTCCGGACGACGGTGCGCGCGTCCTGTCGCAGCTGTGCGCGTTGGGCGCACGCGCGCTGATCTGCGGCCAGCCGGAATTCCCGCCGCAGCTCGAGGAGATCCCAGAGCCGCCGTCGGTGCTCTACGTCTGGGGCGACTTGTCGCTCCTTACCAAGCCGAGCGTCGCCTTCGTGGGAAGTCGCGACCATACGGCTTACGGCGCGGAAGCGGCCTGCATCCTGGCGAGCGCCGTGGCGCAGCGGGCGGTGATCGTGAGCGGCATGGCGCGCGGGATCGACGCCATCGCGCACGCCGCCGCGCTCGATGCCGGCGGCAGATCGATCGGCGTGCTTGGCAATGGATTCGGGGTGATCTATCCCGCGGCCAATCGCGCGCTGTATGACCGCATGGTGGCGCACGGTTGCCTCGTGACCGAGCATCCACCTGGCGAACGGCCACACGCGGGCTCCTTTCCAAAACGCAATCGCTTGATCTCGGGCCTGTCACGCGCGGTGGTGGTGGTGGAAGCCGACGTGAAGTCGGGCGCGCTCGTCACGGCCAACGAAGGTCTCGAGCAAGGGCGTCCGGTGCTCGCCGTGCCGGGCCCGATTACCAGTCGCACGTCCACCGGTTGCAACAAGCTCATCCAGCAAGGCGCGAAGCCGGCGCTCTGTGCCGCCGATATCCTGGAAGAGCTCGGCCTCGCGTCGGGGATGCGCGAGCTGGGTCTTGCGCTCTCGACCCCGGCACCACGCGTGCCGCCGGTCGACCTCACGGGACTGCAGCTGACCCTGTGGAGCCGGATGACGACGGAGCCGCAGCACGTGGAGGCGCTCGTCGCGGCGACACAGACCGGGGCGGCGAACGTGCTCGGCGCGCTCACGGAGCTCGAGCTGCGGGGCCTCGTCAGACAGGGCCCCGGGATGATCTTCGGGCTGACCTGATTGCGGATTTCGGATTGCGGATTGCGGATTTGCAGGGCTGGCTTCAATTACCTTTCCCCAGTGCATTTGTACCTCCATGTCCCTTTCTGCGTACGTCGTTGTTCGTATTGCGACTTCTCCATCGCGGTACGGAAGCGCATTCCGGTTCGGGAGTACATCGACGCAGTGCTCAAGGAAGCCGGGAGTCTCGAGAAGGTCGATTTCGAAACGATTTACCTGGGTGGCGGTACGCCGTCGTTGCTTCCATCGGATGCGATCGCGAGGCTGCTCCATGAACTCACCTCACGAATCCGCAATCCGCAATCCGAAATCCGCAATCGGTCCAATCCGCAATCCGCAATCCGCAATGTTGAGATCACCCTCGAAGCCAACCCGGAGGACGTGACTCCAGATCACGCCAAAGCTTGGCGGGCGTCGGGCATCAACCGCGTCTCCCTCGGCGCGCAGTCGTTCGACGACGCGGTGCTCAAGTGGATGCACCGCTCCCACGACGCCGCGCGGATCGGCGCCGCCGTGCACGCGCTGCGGGGCGCCGGCATCGAGAACATTTCTCTCGACCTGATCTTCGCGCTGCCCGACGAGCTGCAGCGCGACTGGGAGCGCGACCTCGACATGGCGCTCGCCCTGCGGCCAGAGCACTTGTCGTTGTATGGGCTGACGGTCGAGCCACGCACACCGCTCGATCGCTGGATTTCGCGCGGCGCGACGCATGCGCCTGACGAAGAGCGCTATGCCGAGGAGTACCTGTTCGCCCACAGACGGCTGATGGCAGACGGCTTTTTCTTTTACGAGGTGTCCAACGCCGCGCGCGACGGCTTTCGCTCGCAGCACAATTCGGCGTATTGGTCGGGAAAACCGTATCGCGGTTTGGGACCCGCGGCGCACTCTTTCGACGGGACGACGCGCCGCTGGAATCTGCGGGCGTGGGAAGCCTATCGCCGGGCGATCGCGGAGGGTCGGTCGCCGATCGAGTCGGAGGAGGCGCTGACGGATGAGCAGAGTGAACTGGAGCGGATCTATCTGGGGCTCAGAACAGCCGAAGGTGTGGCCGTTGCCGCCCTTCGCCGCCCTTCGCCGCCGCCTTATCTCGCCGCCCAGGGCTGGGTGGTTGAGCACAACGGAAGGCTTCGGTGCACACCCGAGGGCTGGTTAAGGTTAGATTCGATTGTGAACGAGATCAGCCATGACCGCGCCGCTCACTGAGCGAGAGCGAGCAGTTCTCGAGGCCGTCATCGAGACCTACGTGCAAACCGCCGAGCCGGCGGGGAGCCGGACGATCGCCAAGCGGCATCAGCTTGGGCTGTCGCCCGCCACGATCCGCAACACGATGAGCGACCTCGAGGAAAAGGGATACCTCTACCATCCCCA